>REDU01000022.1 GCA_007693335.1 Ilumatobacter sp.
ACAGCTATGACTATCGACTCGTGGTGAGCCGCAAGCTGTACGACCGGGCCGTCGGGACCGTCATGTCGCCCTCGCTCGCGCCCCTCGCACCGCCGGCCGCGGCCCACGTCCACCCCCTCGACCTCGATCGCGTCGGCGTGTCGTCCGGCACGCCGGTGAAGATCGTGGGCGTGCACGGATCGGTGGTGCTCCCGCTGGTGGCCGACCCCACCGTGCAGCGCGGCACCCTCTGGTCGGGCTTCAACGCCGGGCCGGGCGCCGGGTCGTCGGAGTCGGGTGGCATCGGTGAGCTGATCGGTGCCGGCGATGCCGTGGTCGACGTCAGGATCGAACGCCTGTGAACGTCGTCGCCCTGCTGGCCGCCGACCCGTTGCTCGACGGGGAACTCCGCTGGACCCCGTTGCTCATCGTCGTGCTCAAGGTGCTCGTCATCTTCGTGCTCGGCCTGGTCGGCACCATGTTCATGGTCTGGTTCGAGCGCAAGGTCGTGGCCGGCATGCAGAACCGGATCGGGCCGAACAAGGCCGGCCCGTTCGGCATCCTGCAGACGCTGGCGGATGGCACCAAGCTCTTCTTCAAAGAGATCATGAACCCGGCGCGCTCCGATCCGTGGGTCTTCCGTCTGGCGCCGTTCCTCGCGTTCGTCCCAGCGTTCCTGGTCTGGAGCGTGATCCCCCTCGGTGGCGATTTCACCGAGGGCCGCGACGGCACCGTCACCTGGTTCGGTCAGGTCACGCGCGTGCAGCTCGCCGATCCACCTGTGGGCATCCTGCTCGTGCTGGCCATGTCGTCGATCGCCGTGTACGGCATCATGCTGGCCGGCTGGGCGAGTGGCTCGAAGTACCCGCTGCTCGGTTCGGTGCGTGCCTCGGCCCAGATGATCTCCTACGAGGCCGCCCTCGGCCTCTCCCTGGCCGCCGTGCTGCTCTCGGCGGGCACGCTGTCGACCGCCGGCATCGTGGCGGGGCAGAACTCGCTCAGCAACTGGAACCTGGTCGCCACCGGGTTCGTGCCGTTCTTCGTGTTCCTCGTGGCGGTCACGGCCGAACTCAACCGGCCGCCGTTCGATCTCGTCGAGGCCGAGCAGGAGCTCGTGGGTGGCTTCCACACCGAGTACTCGGGCATCCCGTTCGCCCTCTTCTACCTCGCCGAGTTCATGAACACGATCACGATGAGCGCCATCGTCGTCACGCTGTTCCTCGGTGGGCCGCAGCCGATCACCATCGGCGAGACCACCCTGTCGATCGGGTTCATCCCGGGGGCCCTCGAGGGCACGTTGTGGTTCGTCCTGAAGCTGCTGGCCTTCCTGTACGCGTTCGTGTGGTTCCGGGCCACCCTGCCCCGGCTGCGCTACGACCAGCTCATGGACCTCGGTTGGAAGTTCATGATCCCGATCAGCCTCGGCTGGTTCCTCCTGCTGGCCGCCATCCGGACCGGCGACGCCAACCAGTGGAATCCTGTCGTGGTGGTGGTGTCGTCGCTCGTGCTGCTCGGGCTCGGCTACCTGTTGTTCGTCGCGGCACTGCGGGTGAGTGCCCGCAACCGTGAGCGTGAAGGAGCGATGTTCTGATGGGTTACTTCGAGGGATTCGGTGTCACGATCCGCCAGCACCGGCTCTTCGGTGGCAAGCGTCTCACGGGTGAGTACTCCGGCGGTCGCTATGCCAAGAAGCACGGTCGCACCCACGATCCCGACGTGCACGACGACGAGAAGTCGCCCAAGCCCGAGCGACTGCACGGCCGCCACGTGCTGAACCGCTACGAGGACGGCATGGAGAAGTGCATCGGCTGCGAGCTCTGCGCCGGTGTGTGTCCCGCGAAGTGCATCTACGTGCGCGGCGCCGACAACGATCCCGAGACACCCACGTCGCCCGGTGAGCGCTTCGGCTTCGTCTACGAGATCAACTACCTCCGGTGCATCCACTGCGATCTGTGCGTCGAGGCGTGCCCCACCGAGGCCATCACCGAGACGAAGCTGTTCGAGTTCTCGTTCACCAACCGTCGCGACGCGATCTACACCAAGGACGAGCTCCTGGTCGACGACGACGGCGCGCCGCGCCGCCTCCCCTGGGAGGACTGGCGTGACGGTGAGGATCTCCTGACCAGTGGGTGGATGCGCGCCACGTCGGCCTCCGGCGATCGCAACTTCGTGGGTGTCGAGTCGTGGAGCGGCGAGCTCGGCCACGGCGTGCGGGCCGCCGAGCGGCCCGACGCCGATCAGCAGCCCGACCTCGGTGAGCAACCCGGGACCAGTCGGGACTCCGCCTGATGGAGTTGCTGGTCTTCGTGATCGCGTCGGGCATGGTGCTCGTCGGCGCCGTCGGTGTGGTCGCCATGCGCAATCCCGTGCACTCGGCGCTCGGACTGGTCCTCACGCTGTTCGGCGTGGCGGTCCACTTCGTGGCGATGGAGGCGCACTTCCTGGCGGCGGTGCAGGTGATCGTGTACGCCGGCGCCATCGTCGTGCTGTTCCTCTTCGTGATCATGCTGTTGGGCGTCGACACCGCCGAAGACCTCTCGATCGAGCCGGTGCCGATCCAGCGACCGCTGGCCGTGATCATCGGCGTGGGCACGGTGGTGCTCGTGGGCACGGCGGTGATCCGCACCCGCGACACCATCGCTCGTGGTCCCGAGCTCGAGGCGTCGGGCGACTCCAACATCCGCCTGCTCGCCCGCAACCTGTTCAGCGATCAGGTGCTCGCGTTCGAGCTCACCTCGGTGCTGTTCATCGTGGCCGTGGCGGGCACCGTGCTGATGACCCGCAAGCAGAAGCGCGTCGCGCCCGACCGGGATCGCGTCGGTTCATGATCCTCGCCATGGTCCCCAACAGCACGTGGTACCTGCTCTTGGCCGCCGTGCTCTTCGGCATCGGCGCAGTCGGCCTGCTGGTGCGTCGCAACCCACTCGTGATGTTCATGTGCATCGAGCTGATGCTCAACGCCGTGAACCTCAGCTTCGTCGCGTTCGCCGTGCGCTTCGGCGACATCGCCGGTCAGACGGCCGTGTTCTTCGTGATGGTGGTCGCGGCGGCCGAGGTGGTGGTCGGTCTCGGCATCATCGTGTCGATCATGCGCCGTCGGCCCGGTGCCACCGCCGATGATCTGGCAGAACTGAAGGGGTGACGTGATGGCAGATCTGGTGTGGTTGATCCCTGCGTTCCCGCTGCTCGGGTTCGTGTTGATCCTGCTGTTCGGACGCCGGCTGGGTGATCCGAAGGCCGGGTACCTGGCGTCGGCGATGGTGCTCGGATCGTTCGTGGTGGCGGTGGGCGCCTACTTCGATCTCGTGGGCCGGCCCGAGGGTGAGCGAGCCGAGATCACCACGTTGTTCTCGTGGGTGCCGGTGTCGGCGCTGCAGGTCGACATGGCGTTCCTCGCCGATCCGCTGAGCATCGGCATGTGCCTGTTCGTGACGGGCATCGCGTTCTTGATCCACCTGTTCGCCATCGGGTACATGCACGGCGACCCGAAGTTCTCGAAGTTCTTCCTGTACCTCAACCTGTTCGTGCTCTCGATGGTCGTGCTGGTGCTCGGCGAGAACCTCCTCGTCACCTTCCTCGGCTGGGAGGGTGTGGGTACCTGCTCGTATCTCCTCATCTCGTTCTGGCACGACCGTGAGTCGGCCGCCACGGCGGGCAAGAAGGCGTTCGTCACCAACCGCGTGGGCGACTGGGGCTTCATGCTCGCGATGTTCCTCGGCTTCTCGGCCGTGGGCTCGGTCAGCTACTCGGCGCTCAACGGTGCCGCCGTGGCCGGCACGCTGGCCGAGACCACCGCCACCGGCATCGCGGTGCTGCTGTTCGTGGGCGCGGTCGGCAAGAGTGCCCAGCTCCCGCTCTACTTCTGGCTGCCCGACGCGATGGAGGGCCCCACGCCGGTCTCCGCGCTCATCCACGCCGCGACGATGGTGACCGCCGGCGTGTTCCTGCTCACCCGGGTGAACCCGGTGATCGCGGTGTCGGCCGACTGGGTGCCCACGCTGATCGCCTGGGTCGGTCTCGCCACGGCACTGTTCGCCGCCACCGTCGCCCTCGCCCAGAACGACATCAAGAAGGTGCTCGCCTACTCGACCGTGTCGCAGCTCGGGTTCATGTTCCTCGCGATCGGGTCGGGGGCCTATGTGGCCGCCATCTTCCACATGATCACCCACGCCGCGTTCAAGGCGCTGCTGTTCCTCGGTTCGGGATCGGTCATCCACGGCATGCACGACGAGCAGGACATGCGCAAGATGGGTCGTCTCCGCGCGTTCATGCCGGTCACCGCCGGCACGTTCATCATCGGCTGGCTGGCCATCGCCGGCGTGCCGCCGTTCTCGGGCTTCTGGTCGAAAGACGAGATCCTGCTGTTCACGCTCGCGAAGAGCCCCGTGATGTACGTGATCGCGCTGTTCACCGCGATCCTCACCGCGTTCTACATGACCCGTCAGGTGATCATGGTCTTCTTCGGTGAGGCGACGTGGGAGTCCCATGCCGAGGAGCACGGTGCGCACGGCGAGTTCAAGCCGCACGAGTCGTCACCGATCATGTTGTTCCCGCTCGTGGTGCTGGCCGCTCTCGCCGCCGTGCTCGGCATCATCCAGCTGCCGTCGCTGTCGTGGATGCCCGACGTGCTGCGCTACCGCCTCGAGGACTGGCTGCACCCGCTGGTGGAGTTCGGCGAGGCGAACATCACCGACACGACCGCCTATGCCAACAAGGGCCTGCTCGCCATCTTGGCGACCGCGTGTGCACTCGCCGGGATCGTGCTCGCCGTGCTCGTGTACCAGCGCAAGAAGATCAAGGCCGTCGAGCCCCAGATCCTGGCCGACGGTTGGTACTACGACCGCACGATCACCTCGTTCATGGGCGGGCCCGGGCGGGCGGCGTTCGACGCGACAGCGGCGTTCGATGCGAAGGTGGTCGACGGCGCCGTCAACGGCACCGGCACGCTCGTGCGTGCCGCCGGTGGCCAGGTCCGCAAGGGCCAGACCGGCTTCATCCGCGGCTACGCCGCGATCGTGGGTCTGGGCGTGGTCCTGATGCTCGCGTGGTTCGTGCTCGGTCGGGGAGTGCTCTGATGGACTTCCCGATCCTCACGATGCTCATCGTGGTGCCGGCGTTCGGCGCCGCGCTGCTGGCGGTGCTCCCGAAGCGCCGTCCCGAGTTCATCAAGCTCACGGCCATCCTCGCCTCGTCGATCACCGGGGCACTCAGTGTCTGGCTGCTCGCCTCGTTCGACCGCGCCGATCCCGGGTTCCAGTTCGTCTCCAAGCACCCCTGGATCGAGCCGTGGGGGATCTCGTGGCACCTCGGTGTCGACGGCATCTCGCTCTTCCTCGTCGTGCTGACGGGTGTGCTCTTCCCGCTCGCCATCGCCGGCATCGACCCGCACGCCAGGGCCGGGACCGAGAAGGCGTACTACGCCTGGTTGCTGATCATGCAGACCGGCGTGATCGGCAGCTTCGTCAGCCTCGACCTGTTCTTGTTCTTCGTGTTCTTCGAGCTCGTGCTGGTGCCGATGTACCTGCTGATCGGCGGATGGGGCTACGAGAACCGGGTCTACGCCGCCACCAAGTTCTTCCTGTTCACGATGCTCGGCTCGGCGTTCCTGCTCGTCAGCATCGTGGCCACCGCCGTGATCGGCGGCAACGACCTCGGCACCGGCATCACCTTCGACCTCGTGCTGCTGGCCGAGGAGGCCAACTTCGCCGCGTCGACCGGACGCTGGCTGTTCTTCGGGGTGGCGATCGCATTCGCCGTGAAGGTGCCGATCTTCCCGGTGCACACCTGGCTGCCCGACGCCCACACCCAGGCGCCCACCGCCGGTTCGGTGGTGCTGGCCGGCGTGATGCTGAAGCTCGGTACCTACGGGTTCGTGCGCTTCGGCCTCTACCTGTTCCCCGAGGCGTCGTACTGGAGCCGTCACCTGTGGCTCACGCTGGCGGTGATCGGCATCACCTACGGCGCCATCGTCGCCACGATGCAGAAGGACCTCAAGCGGCTGGTCGCCTACAGCTCGATCGCCCACCTCGGGTTCATCGTGCTCGGTACGTTCGCCTTCACCACCCAGTCCATCACCGGCGCCACCATGCAGATGGTCAACCACGGCGTGTCCACCGGCGCGCTGTTCCTCCTGGTCGGGATGATCTACGAGCGTCGCAAGACCCGCCAGATCGCCGAGCTGGGCGGCATCCAGTCGGTGGCGCCGATGTTCGCGGCGGTGTTCATGGTCGTG
Organism: Ilumatobacter sp.; assembly: GCA_007693335.1. Lineage (GTDB taxonomy): Bacteria > Actinomycetota > Acidimicrobiia > Acidimicrobiales > Ilumatobacteraceae > SKSP01. The sequence goes on from REDU01000022.1 coordinate 6,212, forward strand.
ATGCTGTCGAGCATCGCCGTGCCCGGTCTCAACGGGTTCGTGGGCGAGTTCCTCGTCCTGATCGGTTCGTTCCAGACCGCCCGCTGGTACACGGTGATCGCCGCGACCGGCGTGATCCTGGCGGCGCTGTACCTCCTGTGGGCCTACCAGCGCGTGTTCCACGGCGAGCCCGACGAGGCCAACAAGACCTTCCGTGAGATCCGTCTCCGCGAGTTCGCCGTGCTGGCGCCGTTCGTGGTCGTGATCGTGTTCACCGGCATCTACCCCAAGCCGATGCTCGAGCGCATCGAGCCGGCGGTCGAGCGACTCGTGGCCCACGTCGAGGACAACTCCGACTTCGTGGAGCCCCAGCCGGTGCTGTTCGGCTCCGATGCCCCCGATGACGAGGCCCCC
>REDU01000138.1 GCA_007693335.1 Ilumatobacter sp.
AGTTCCACGCCGACAACACGCCGGTGTTCTTCAACTTCGGCTGGGATCTCACCGACCAACTGCGCCAGGGGGGATTCACCACCACCGTCCTCGTCACCGAGGAGTACGAGCAGGTGCTGCGCTCGGGTCGCACCGACCACGAGGCCGCGGTCGACGGCTTCCACCTCGACCAGCTCATCGAGCACGTGCGCCTCGACGACCTCACCACCGTGGCCACACCGCAGCAGGCTCGCCTGGTGGGCTTCCTCCCCGGCCACCACTTCGCGACCTGGGAGTGCCTCCGGCCGTAGGCGATCGGTGACGCCACCCGACTACCGGGCGCGGGGCGACACCCGCTCGCGCAGGCAGAGACCGATCATCTCGAGGCCGAGCTTCACCGCCGCACCCTGGTCACCCGTGACCGAGCTCTGCCCGACACGCGCCTGGTACTTCACCGGCACCTGCACCAGCGACAACCGGAGCTGGGCGACCAGCAGCATCATCTCGTAGCCGAACGACGAACCGTTGCCCCTGAAGTGCGGGCTGATCCGGTCGATCGCGCCGCGTCGGAGCACACGGAACGTACAGCCCACATCCGAGAGGTAGACGGTGTTGAAGAGCACCTCGGTGAGCTTGGCGACCGCCCAGTTGCCCCAGCGCAGGAACCACCCCATGTTCGCCCCGCTCAGGATGAAGGTCTGCACGGTGCGCGAGCCGAACACCACGTCGACGTCGCTGGTGAACGGCAGGAGCTTGAGCACGTCGGCCGGCTCGAACGTGCCGTCCGGTTCACAGACGCACACGAGGTCGGCCGTGGCCGTCTCGGCGAACCCCCGTCGGATGGCGGCGCCGTAGCCCTGCGTCGGTTCGTGCACCTCGCGGGCACTGGTCGTGGCCACGGCGGGCGACGTGTCGGGGTGGGCGTTGTTGTTGACCACCACGATGTCGTCGACGATCCCGAGCGCCTCGAACCCCCGGACGCAGTCGGCGATGCTGCCCGCCTCGTTGTAGGTCGGCAGGATCACCGCCAACGTCTTGCCGTGCCACATGGGGGGTGATCCTCGCACAGCCGGGCCGGGTCGCCCAGCCGGCGGTCAGCCGGTGGTCAACCGGGGTCAGCCGGTGGTCTCCAGCCGGATCGAGCCACCCATCAGCTCGATCCGCGAGGTCGTCGCGGATCGTCAGGGTCGTGGGAGGTAGAGCACCGTGTCGCCGATCACCAACCGGTCGTAGTCGTCCACCGGGAGGAGCAGCCTGGCCGGATCGTCGTCGTCGGGCTGGAACACGAACGCGACCACTCGGGGGTCGGCCGCCTCCGTCGTGCGCTGACGCTCGGGGAAACGCACCGGCAACGGAGCCAACACGGCGCCGGTGATCGTGTCGTTCGACACGAACTCGACGGGCAGCACCCGCCAGTAGCTGCCGTTCACGTGCTCGAACCCGGCTGCGGAGATGCGATCGGCCACCTCGACGATGCCGGCGTTGGGGTCTCCGTCGGTCTCGTCGAGCAGCAACCGCAGCTGGGGTCCGAGGTAGCCGGCCACCCAGACGACGGCAGCCAGCGCCACGACGGCCGGCACCCCCGCGCCCTGCCGGGCGCCGGCCCACGAGGCCGCCCGGGAGATCGCCACGGCGAGCGCCACCACGATGAACGGGAACGAGATGATCCCGTACCGCCCGTCGGCGGCGAAGACGAGGGGCTGGAAGAGCGCCATGATCGGGAACACCGCCAGCAGCACCACGGGCAGCAGGAACCGGCTCGGGCGACGATCCCGTCGCACGGCGACGACCACCCCGAACAGCACCGACGCGATCAGCAGCGCGTACAGCGCCGGGCCGAGCACGGGGCCGGGCATCCACTCGAGCGCGCCATCGCGCAGACCGAAGGCGCGGGGCACGAGATCGCGGAGGAACGTCGTGAACCGCTCGCCGTAGGTGCCCGGCACGTCGGTGGGCGACGTGAGCGACGGCCACGAGTTCAGTGCGTTCCAGAGCAGCAGCGGACCGCACCCGACGAGCCCACCGACGGTCACCCCCACCCACACGGTGAGGTTCGTGCGATGACGCAGCACCACGACGAGCAGCATCGGCACCAGCGTCGAGAGGAACATCGGATGCATCCAGAACCCGAGCCCCGCCGCGAACCCGAGCGCGAACGGGACGCGCCACGACGGATCGTGGTGATCGGTGAGTCGGCGTGCCAACCAGAACGCCGTGGCGGTCACCGCCATCCCCGAGGCGTAGCTCTCGTAGGCGTTGGTCGACAGCGTCAGGAGGGCTCCGGGCGCGACCCACGCCAGTCCGCCGGCCAGCACGGCCGCCCTGTCGGCCGCGTGGTGACGGTCGGGACCGTCGAGACCCACCACGACGTCGCGCGCGATCGCGCCGATCACGATCGACGCGACCGCCCAGAAACCGGTGGCGACCAGCTTGAGCGACAGGATTCCTGCTCCGAACGTCGCGGCGTACGGCGCGTAGAGGTACGACTCGAACACGGCGGTGTAAGCGGTGCCACCCAGCACCACCGGGAACTGACCGCGCAGGATCTCGAACGATTGCACGCCGGTATAGGCCTCGTCGGCGTTGAGCCGACCGGCCGACGACCGGAGCACGATCCAGCGGGCCACGATCCCGGCCACGGCGATGGCCACCACCGAGGCCACCAGCGCCGACGATGGACGGCGACGACCGGCAGTTGCGTCGATCACCTGCGTCGCCCAGTCGGCCCGCGACGCCACGAACACGTCCACCTCGCTGACGACCACCACCTCGAGACCGGCGCGGCGAGCGGCGACGAGTTCGGTCGGGGTGAGCGAGTCGCGGTGATCCGTCACGAACGTGACCCGGTCACGGGGCGCGCGTTCGGCCGCGTGCAGCGCGGCGCGGAAGCGCTCCGCCACCCGCCCACCGTCGGGCTCGCGTGCCACGTGGAGCACGCGGTTCCGGCACCGGCGATCGCGCAGCGCGAGCGCGCCAGCCGTGTCGTCGGGCCGCTGTGGCCGCCCCAGGAGTTCCTCCGCGTGAAGCTCTCGGAAGGTCGTGAGCGCCCGAGAGCTGAGTTCGTAGTCGCGGCCGGCTCCCCCACCACCACGCAGGTGGACGACCGGACGCGCCGCCACGAGACGGGTCACCTGTCCGGCTTGCTCGACCCGGAGCCCGTAGTCGGCGTCCTCGAAGTACGCAGGGTGGAACCGGCGATCGAAGCCACCGCGCTCGAGGTGCTCGTCACGGCGGACCAGCCAGCACGCCGCCGACGCGTAGTCGACGTCGCGGTCGAACAGCTGCCCGGTGTCGCCGGGGAACAGCTCGGGGCCGCCGATCGCCATCGTGAAGCCGTCGGCCAGCACCGCCTGCCCCGCCTCCTGCAACGAGCCGTCGGGGTCGAGCAGCGGCGGAGCGGCCACCGCCACGACCGGATCGTCGAGCGCCGCCATCAGCGGGGTGATCCAGCCCTCGGTCACGATCACGTCGGGATTGAGGAAGCACACCAGGTCCCCACGGGACCGCTCGACGCCGGCATCGCACCCACCCCCGAAACCCAGGTTCTCGTCCGGGGTCACCACGGTCACGCCCGCCGTGGTCGTGCGCAACAGGTCACGCGTCGAGCGGCCGGGCGCCGGATTGTCGACCACGATCACCTCGTGGGGCACCGTGGTGTGCCGCGCGACGGCGGTGAGCGCATCGAGCACGACATCGTCGGTGCCGTACGTGACGATCACGATCGAGACGACCGGTTCGGCGCACGGGGGCACGTCCACCCGGAGTCCGGTCGCAGACGCCCCCGTGAGCTCGAACGGCGAGCCGGCCGTCACGGCCCCTCCCGCATCTCAGTCCCGGGCGGCGGCGCCGATGCGCCAGGTCACCGGCATGTGGAACAGCCCGGCGTCGTTGGTGCCGAACTGACGCACCTCGAAGCGGACCTGGCGCTCCCAGTGGTCGTACTCGATGGTCTCACTGGGGTCGGTGATCGACACCGACAGGTCGTACGTGCCCTCGAGCAGTGGGAGTGCTGCGATGTCGAGGTCGACGCGACCGGGTCCGTCGACCAGCCCGATCGTCTTGCGGGCCAGACGGGTGCTCGTGCCCCACACGAGTTGACCGTGCACCGTGTCGATCCGGAACCCCACGACGGCGTCCTCGAGCGGTTTGATCGACGTGTAGTCGATACGGAGACGGGCCGGCTCGAGCGTCGTGAGCAACGGCATCGGCGAACCATCGGCATCGACGAAGCCAGCCGACGTGATCTCGGCCTCGCGGGTGCCCCAGCGCGTGCCGAGTTCGCCCTCGACCCGGGTGCCGTCGTGGCTCTCACCGCGGTACTTGGTGATCACCTCGTTGGCCGGACCGATGTCGACCAGCTCGCCGTGGTCGATCCACGCGACGCGCTCGCACAGCTGCTCGACCTGGTTGAGGCCGTGGCTCACGAACAAGATCGTGCGGCCGTCGCGGCGGAACTGCTCGATCTTCTCGGCGCACTGACGCTGGAACGATTCGTCGCCGACCGACAGCACCTCGTCGATCAGCAGCACATCGGGCTCGACGTGGGCGGCGACGGCGAACCCGAGCCGCACGAACATGCCCGACGAGTAGTTCTTCACGGGGGTGTCGATGAAGTCCTCGAGACCGGCGAAGGCCACGATGTCGTCGAAGCGGGCGTTCACGTCGCGCTTGGTGAGCCCGAGGATCGCACCGTTGAGGTAGACGTTCTCACGTCCGGTGAGCTCCTGGTGGAAACCGGCGCCCAGCTCGAGCAGGGCCGACAACCGGCCTTCGTGGCGGATCGAGCCCTTGTCGGGTCGCAGGATGCCGGCCAGGCACTTGAGCAACGTGCTCTTGCCCGAGCCGTTCGAGCCGATGACCCCGAAGGTCTGTCCGAACGGGACGTCGAACGTGATGCCCTTCAGCGCCCAGAACTCCTTGTAGGCGGCGCGCCGACCCTTGAGGACCGTGGCCTTCAGGTACTGGTTCTTCTCCTGGTAGAGCCGGAAGTTCTTCCAGACGTCATCCACCACGACAGCGTTGCCGGACATGTGGCGCCAGTCTGTCGCATCGGCGACTCATTTCCGACCATCCGGGCTCCGGCGAGGACGCGGCCGATAACCTCGGGCGGCTGCCATGAAAGCCGTCAAGCGTGTCTACGACGCCCGTGAGCTCCTCTGGAACTTCACGTTGCGTGAGCTCCGCACCAAGTACCGCCGATCGTTCCTCGGCTGGACCTGGTCGCTGCTCAACCCGTTGGCGGCCGTCGCCATCTACGGCTTCGTGTTCGGCATCGTGTTCCGGGCGGCACCTCCGGTGGGCGACCCGAGCGGCATCGACAACTTCGCGTTGTTCCTCGTGGCCGGACTGATCCCGTGGAGCTTCTTCTCGCTGGTCAACAATCTCGGGCTCGGATCGATCGCAGCCAACTCGGCGCTGGTGAAGCGGGTGGCGTTCCCGCGCGAGATCCTCGTGTTCTCCAACGTGCTGCACGCGTGCGTGCAGTTCGCGATCGAGCTCACGCTGTTGTGCATCATCTTCGCACTGGCCGGCAGCCCGTTCTTCCCGTGGATCCCGATGATCGTGCTGACCGCTGTGCTGCTCGCGATCTTCGGCGCCGGCATCGCACTCGTGCTCGCTGCGCTGGCGGTGTACTTCCGTGACCTGAACTACCTGTGGCTGATCGTGCTGCAGGCGTGGTTCTTCGCGACGCCGATCGTGTACCCACCGTCGCTGGTCGAAGAAGCGATCCGCGAACGGCCGCGGGTACCCGACTGGACCCTCGACGTCCTCAACGCCAATCCGATGGCGGCGTTCGTGCGGGTGTTCCGCGTCCTGCTCTACGACGGGACCGGCCCGGGCATGACCACCTGGTTCGGGCTGGTGGCGGTGTCGTTCGTCTCGCTGGCCGGCGGCTGGTGGATCTTCTCCAAGCTCTCCCCCCGCTTCGCCGAAGAAGCCTGAGCGCCCGAACCCCGCACCCCGAACCCCGAAACCCCGTTCGCGTCAGCGCACAGGGCGATCGGTCGATCTGTGAGCTGACGGGAACGTGAGTTCAGGGTGGCGTGGCCAGTCCGCTCCGCACGGTGGCGACCACGTACTCGGGCTCGGCCACGACCTGTCGGTAGACGAACTGGAGACATCGACGACCGGCCAGCGCGAGAGCATTCGCCCGCTCGGCATCGACGGCCATCTGCGCCTGGGTCCGATGCCAGCGGTATCCGAGCACCTCCACCACGAGATCGGTGCGCTCGAAGTGGAAGTCGACCCGGATGAGCCGGCCGCCCCGGCGACCGAGCACCCGCTGAGCCCGTGGGCGTGGTATCCGGGCCTCGGCCACGAGCGCGAGGAACCGCCGCTCGAGCCATGAGTGACCGCCCCGGGTGACCTCGCCACCCTCGAGCGCCTCGAGCAGGCGGGGGATGCCGGGCCGCCCGCTGCTGCGGAGCGCGACGATCCGCCGGTGCAGCAGGTCCTCGGAGATCAGACCATCGCGGAGCGCGCCGTCGATGAGCTCGGTCAGCCTCCCACGACTCGCTCCGGCAGCGAGGTCGATCAGCGTCCGAACCGGGCTGGTGACGGGGAGCCCGTCCCGCTCCTCGGTGTCGATCGGATCGATCGTGTCGGACGTGTGGATCTGCGCGCCGTGACGGCGGACGAACCGGCCCCTCGGCACGAGCAGGTGATACGGCTTGGTCAGCCGATGACCGTCGAAGCGGTGGATGGCGGCCGCGGACGAACCGGCCACCCAGCACGGCGCGCCGATGTCGATCACGTAGGCGTGCAGGTCGGCCAAGGCGGTGGCGGGCACCAATGTGGGGCGGAGCGTACGGGCTCCGAACGTCTCCAGGAGGCCGCTCTGGACCTGGCCTCGAAGCTCGGGGCTCCCGATGCCGGCAGCCGATGCCTGCCGTCGGGTGAATGCGCCGAGCTGACCTGTCGAGTCCGCCGCGAGCCGGCGGTACCTGTCAGGCACGTGCCCCAGTGAACCCCGCTGCGGCCGTCCCGCCAACCACCTCTCGCTCCCCACCGCTTCACGTCAGCACAGAGGACGATCGATCGACCCGAGTGCTGACATGAACATGCTGACCTGGGCTCGGTCGTGGGTCGTGAACGGCCTTCAGGCGGCGAAGGGATTCTCGATCCGGACGCCGCGCAGTTCGGCGCCGTCGGCGAGGTCCTCGGTGAGGAGTCGATCGCACCCGGCGGTGGCCGCCGCCTCCACGACCAGCGCGTCCCAGTACGACAGCTGATGCATCCTCGCGGTGGCCAGCGCCGACCGCACGAGCGTGAGATCGGTCGGCACGACCGGCAACGTCGTCAACTCCTCCATCGCTGCCACGGCATCCCCGACCGGGATCGGCCGAGCGAGCTTCCGGGTCACGGCCACGAAGAACTCGCCGAGCACCTGCGTGCTGATCACCAGATCGGGCGTGTCACGGACGACGCCGAGCGCGATGGCACGTTTGGCGGGCTCGTCGGCATCGAATGCGTAGACGAAGACGTTCGTGTCGACGAATGTCCGGGAGGTCACGACGAACGCTCGTGGACGTCGTCACGTGTCCAACGTCGTCCTTCCGGCCCGCTGCCGGACGTGGCCGAGGCCGCCAACTCGGCGAAACGGCCCATCGCCTCCGACGCGATCTCACCACCGGCGAACGCCTCCAGCTGCGTGCGCACGACGGCGTTCACCGACGTGCCGAGCTCGAGCGCACGGATCCGCGCCCGTCGCAGCAGCTCGTCGTCGATCGTCAACGTGAGGTTCGCCACGCGATCAGTGTAGCACTGGTCCCGTGGAGCACAGGTCATCCGACGCGGTCACGGCGCCTGGGTGCGCAGCCAGCGCTCCTTCCATCTGGGGATCCGATCGCGATCCCAGTTGGAGATCGAGGGGTCGGCGTGGGTGCGGTAGTACTGCTCCTCGGCCGAGAGGTTGGCGGAGTCGACGTACCACGGGAGATGGCGGGCCACGTACGGCGGGCCGGTGCGCAGCGACAGGTGGTCGTCGTGGCGGATGTCGAGATGCTTGTACAGCGCGAAGGTGGTGTCGATGTCGGCGTGGTACACACCGGGCTCCACCTCGATCTCGTCCCGCCAGAAGCGGGCCTCCCAGGCGCGCACCTCGGCCGCGAGTGTGTAGGTGTCGGCGAGGTCGTCGATCCGCAGCCCGAACCCCGCCTTGTGGAACATGTGGTGCCGGTCGAGCAGCGAGCGGAAGTGGTCGAGCGCGTCGAGCGGACACTGCGGATCGGGCACCACGTCGGGATCGGTCACCACGAAGTACCGACCGTGAGCGTGCCGTTGCACCGAGCCGGTCAACCACGGCGATCGGTGGCCGAGGTTGTGATCCGATCGCACCACGTGGTGGTGCGTCTCGGCCAGGTAGTCGAGCAACGGCTCGTACGTCGAGGCGTTGTCGATCAGCCAGATCTCCTGCTGCCCCGCCGACTCCAGCCACTCGACCAGCTGACGCAGCGGGGTGACCCGGTCGCGGACGGGGATGAAGACGGGGTACTGCTCGGTCATCTGGCACCGCCCCGCCGGGAGAGGAGACGGCCGTACGCGGCGCGGAGCGGGCGCGTCATCCTCAACACCCGGCTGTTCTCGAGCGACTGGATCTCCGCCTCCAGTGTCTCGACGCGGGCCTCGAGCTCCTCGATCCGCCGCTCGCCCGCGACCTGCTCGGTGACCGCGTCCTCCATCAGCCGGATCAGGTCGAGCGCCTTCGTGCGCAGCCGTTCGTTGTCGGCATCGAGTTGCTCGACCAGAGCGAGCAGTTCGGTGTCGTCGGGCGGGCGGTCGGCAGGTTGGTCGCTCATGACGGATCCCGCTGGAGTTCGGCCAGGGCCCGTCCGGTGATGGCGGTGAGCAGGATCCAGGGGAGCAGGTTGGCGCCCACCATCGTCTCACCGAGGTTCACCGCAACTGCGTACACCGCGGCGCCGAACAGGAACACGCCGAGCGCGTCGGGGGTGCGCCATGTCACCGTGCCGACGCGACCGAGCATGACACCGACCGCCACGACCAGAGCGACGAGGCCGATGATCCCGACCCCGAGGAGGACCTCCATGAAGCCCGAGTGCGCCTCGTACACCTCCCGGCCGTACTGCTCGGCGAGCGCATCGATGATCTCGGGGCGGGTCCAGACCGCCATGAAACCCCAGCCCTGGATCGGCCGCTCGCCCACGAACTGGAGCACGACGTCCCAGATCTCGGTACGTCCCGACAGGGTGGGTGACCGGTCGAGGCGGCTGGCGATCGCGCCGCTCGAGATCACCCCGACCACCACCACCAGCGTGACGCCGCTTCCGGCCACCACCGCGATCCGGCGACGCATCCTGGCGCGTGGCCCGGGCAACGTGAGCGCGAGGAGACCGACGGCCGTCAGGGCCACGACCAGACCGAACACCGGAGTGAGCGACCCGGACAGCCACCACACCCAGAGGTCGATCACCGCCACGAGACCGAGGAGGACGACGACGCCCCATCGTCGGGCACGGGCGGTGTGGACCGCGAGCGCGACGGCGGTGGCAGCCGCCAGCACCGCGACCGGCCCGAGCGAGTTGCGGTTGAAGTAGACCCCGGCGAGATCGCCGTTGTGGTCGATCGCCAGCGGCCAGTCACGCCAGTACGAGAACAGACTCGCGACCACCCCGGCGTGCATCGCAACCGCCAGCGCAGTCACGAGACCGAGGCGGGACAACGACGCGCCGGCGAGGAGCGCAGCAACGGTGCCGACCGCCATCATCGCCCCCTGCTCGACGGTGCGCGCCGAGTCCACCGACCAGAGTCCCGACACGGTGATGAGACCGACGACCGCCGCGAGCGTCACGAGCACGAGTGGATCGATTCGCAACGTCGTGATGGCCGGGAGGCAGAGGGCGATCACGACCAGCGCGCCGACCACGAACGCCCCTTGGACCCATCGGTCGTCGATGAAGTCGCCGGTGAACGGTGCTGCCTCGAAGCGGATGCGGAACACCGGCCCCTTGGTCACCATGAAGAACATCACGCTGGTGGCGAACCAGATGGCGGGCGGCCTCCAGCCGAGCGCCGACCAGCGGTCGATCGGCGAGCCGGGACCTTCGGCCGCGACGAACTCGTCGCCGGTCGGGACGGCGGCAGTCTCGGCGGTGACCTCGTCGCGTCCTGCGGGATGTTCGGTGGCGGTCTCGCTCACGGTGGGCCCAACGGTACTCCCGGTGTCCGTCGCTAACGTGCGCTCCGTGGCTCCCGAACCGATCGCCGGACAGACCGTGCTCGTGACCGGCGGTGCCGGCTACATCGGCTCGCACACCGTCCGGGCGCTGCGGGCGGCCGACCGACCGGTGGTGGTGCTCGACTCGCTCGAGCTCGGCACCGCGGACGCCGTGATCGACGCCCCGTTGGTGGTGGGCGACATCGCCGACGAGGCACTCGTCGAGCAGGTGTGCCGTGACCACGACGTGGGCTCGGTGGTGCACTTCGCTGCGTACAAGAACGTGGGCGAGTCGATGACCGACCCCGGCAAGTACTTCCACAACAACGTCGACGGCACGGTCCACCTGGTCGAGGCGGTGCTCCGGGCGGGTGTTCAGCAGATGGTGTTCTCGTCGTCGTGCTCGGTGTACGGCACGCCGCCGACGGTGCCCGTGGACGAGTCTGCCCCGATCGCACCCGAGAGCGTCTACGCCGACACCAAGGCGATGATCGAACGGGTGCTGCGCTGGTACGGCATGACGAGTGGGCTGCGAGCGGTGTCGCTGCGCTACTTCAACGCGGCAGGGGCGAGTGTCGACAGCCGCATCGGCGAGGACTGGTCGTACGCGCTGAACCTGATCCCGGTGGCGATGCGGGCGCTGCTGCTCGGCGACCCACCGCAGCTGCAGGTGTACGGGACCGACTACCCCACCCCCGACGGCACGTGTATCCGCGACTACATCCACGTGGACGATCTCGCCGACGCCCACGTCAAGTCGCTCGACCACCTCGATCGCGGCGGCGACACCGTCGAGATCAACGTGGGCACCGGCATCGGTTCCTCGGTGCTCGAGGTGCTGAACGCCATCGGAGCCGTGGCCGGTCGCCCGGTCCCCCACGAACTGGCGCCGCGGCGGGCCGGCGACCCGGTGTCGACGTACGCCGAGCCCTCCCGAGCCGCAGAGGTGCTCGGCTGGCGAGCGGCGCACGGTCTCGACGAGATCGTGCGCACGGCCTACGCCTGGCATCTCGCGCAACTGGGCGACTGAAGCGCTCCCGGTCGCTCCCGGTGGGTTGAGCGGCGGAGAGGTACGCTGGGAAAGCCCTATGCGGGAGATGACGCGCCCCGAGACCGAGCCCACGAGCCAGCCGTTCCCGGCGGCGATCGAACGCGTCGTCACTCGTGCTCACCGGCCGCTCGGCTGGATGTGGAACCACGGGTTCAGATTCCTGTTCGCCCTCGACGCCGTCGGTCTGTTCGGTGCGATGGTGCTGATCAACTTCGCACGGTTCGGGACCGACTGGCCGTTCTATCCGTTGAGTCATTACCTGGTCGGCTTCTCGATCGCCACGGCCATCCATCTGTTCGTGAACTACTTCGCCGGGCTGTACGAGCGCGAGCCGCGACTCGGCTACCGGCCCTGGCTGCCGCGCTGCGCGGTCGCGATGGCCATCGGTGTGGGCGCGCAGGGCGTCACGTTCGTGCTCCTCGATCGATACCTCATGCCGCGTCTGAACCTCGTCGCCCTGCTGGTGATCGGGTCGATCGTGCTCACCGCGAACCGCGGGATCAGCCGCACGCTGGCCGACCGCCGTCGGGGGCCGTCGAGGGTGCTCCTTGTCGGCACCGAACCGGCGATCGAGCGTGCCCGGGAGCACATCGCGATGAGCGAGCGACAAACGGTGGTTGCAGGAGCGGTGCCGAGCACCGATGGGTTGTTCGCCATCGTCCGCGAGACCGGAGCGACCGACGTACTCCTGCTGGACCTCACGGCCTTCGAGTCGGCGTTCCCCGAACCGCTGACCACGCTCGAGCGATACCAGGTCGGGGTCCACCAACGTGTGAGCGCCCACGAGACGCTGCTCGGGCTGAAGTCGGTCCGACAGGTGGCGGGAATGCCGTTCACACGGATGCGCACGCACGGGGTGGCCAACCACCAGCTGCACCTCAAACGCTTCTTCGACCTGTTCCTGGTGATCGGCACGCTGCCGATCACCATCCCCGTCCTCCTGCTCCTGGCGCTCTACGTGCGGGGCAGAGCGGGCTCCCCCGTGCTGTACCGCCAGCGACGGGTCGGCCGCGACGGCACCCGGTTCTCGGTCGTGAAGTTCCGCACGATGGTGCCCGATGCCGAATCCGCCGGCCCCCAGCTGGCCGATCGTGACGACCAACGCGTCGTTCGGGGCATGGCATGGATGCGCTCGTCACGCGCTGACGAGCTCCCGCAGCTGTGGAACGTGCTCAAGGGCGAGATGTCGCTGGTGGGGCCGCGTCCGGAGCGCCCGGAGTTCGTGGCGGCGATCGAGGCCGAGGTACCTGGCTACGGTCGACGGCACGAGCTCCCACCGGGTCTGACCGGAATGGCACAGGTCTACGGTCGATACGACACCTCGGCCGATCACAAGCTGGGATACGACCTGCAGTACCTCGTCAACTGGTCGCTCATCCTCGATGTCCAGATCCTGCTGCGCACCGTGTGGGTCGTGCTGAGCCAGCGTGTCTGAGGACCCCGCACCGCCGGCCGACGGTTCGGGGTGGCCGTCGGTCTCCGTCGTCATGCCGGTGCGCAACGAGGCCGAGGGCTTGGCCGGCGCGGTGGCGAGCGTGCTCGACCAGGTGTATCCGCGGCCGATCGACGTGGTGCTGGCCGTGGGTCCGTCCGATGACGGGACCGAAGAGGTCGCCGCCGACCTCGCCCGCGCCGACGAGCGCGTGCGCGCGGTCTCCAACCCCGCCGGACTCACTCCAGCCGGTCTGAACGCAGCGATCAGGGCGTCCGACGGTGAGATCGTGGTTCGGGTGGACGGACACGCGCGGCTGAGCGACGGCTACGTGCGCCGCGCTGTCGAGACGATGCAACGAACGGGTGCCGTGAACGTGGGCGGCGTGCAGCACGCGGTCGGCACCACACCATTCGAGCGAGCGGTGGCCGTGGCGATGAGCTCGCGCTTCGGTACCGGAGGTGCCCGCTTCCACATCGGCGGTAACGAGGGCGCGGTCGACACGGTGTACCTGGGGGTCTTCCGACGCGATGCGATCCGGGAAGTCGGGTTGTTCGACGAGGGATTGGTGCGCAACCAGGACTACGAGCTGAACATCCGTCTGAGAGAGGCGGGCGGCACGATCTGGTTCGATCCCGAGCTGAGCGTCGAGTACCGACCTCGCGGGTCGGCCCGGCGGTTGGCGCGCCAGTACTTCGAGTACGGCTGGTGGAAAGCGGTGGTGGCACGGCGCCATCCCGGCTCGCTGCGGGCCCGACAGCTGGCGCCGGCGGTCGCCACGGCAGCCGTGGGTGTCGGCCTCGTCGCCGGCAGAAGGAGCCGGCTGCTGCGGATGGCACCGATCGGGTACGCCTCCGCCACGGTGGTCGCGTCCGCGATGCGGGTCCGTGATGCACCCGGCGTGGCGGTCAGACTGCTCGTCGTCTACCCGGCCATGCACCTGTGCTGGGGCACAGGGTTCATCACATCGGTCGTCACCTCGTGGTGGTCGCGGGATCGTCCAGCGGATCGATGAGTTCGATCACCACCACCCAGGCCAGGCGACGGGCGAGCGACGACCGCGCGAACAACCACTGATCGATCCGGTGGAGCCGCTCGATCAGCCCGGCGCACCGGTCGAAACGTCTCAGCGGCACCCCGGCCAACGCCGTGAGGTTGAAGTGCTGCACCCGACACTCGCGGAAACCGAGCGTCACCGACGTGATCGACGCAATTCGGAGCGGCTCCTCGTCGACGCTGCGCATCGCCGGCGTGAACCGGCGGTACACGTTGATCAACGGATTGTGACCGAGCGGTTCCACGAACACGGCAGCACCGCCCGGCCGTAGCACGCGACGAATCTCTGCGACAGCCGGTGCGAGCTCGAGGTGATGGAGGATGCCCGATCCGCTGACGAGGTCGAACGACCGGTCCGGGAAGTCGAGCGACTGGGCATCCATCTCGACGAACGTCGCGCCGACCTTCGCTCGCCTGGCCCGCTTCCGGGCCCTGGCCAATGCAACCGGCGAGATGTCGATCCCGACCACGTCGCTCCCCGATCGGGCGAGGTCGAGCGCGAGGCTGCCCGTCCCACACCCGTACTCGAGGACACGGAACTCGGGACCACCGCGCTCGAGGACGAGTCGTCGATACACGTCCTTACCGGCATCGACCGCGTAGTACTTCCGAGCGTTCCTGCGAGGTCCGGTCGCGAACCGATGGTCGTGGAACTCGCGCTCTCGGTCCTGCCTGGTGCTCATGTTCGAGTACTCACAGGACCGGTGGACGACCGAGACGGGTCAGGCGAACGACCGTGGACCATCGGATCGGCCGGCGCGGACCGATGCGCGACCGCCATCCGGCGCGATATCCGTTCAGGGTGGGCCGCAGGTCACCCGGCGACCGGAGGATCGTCACCACCAACCAATTGACGAGATAGACGACGGCCAGGGGCAACGGGAGCGTTCGATGCACCAACCAGACCCGGTTCCGGGCGGTCCGGGTTGCCGCGTCCGGATGGCGGCTCGGCTCCGTTCGGGGATGACGGATCTGCAGATCGGCGTCGTACCAGATCCTCCAGCCGGCGTCCGCGAGGCGCCATGCGAGATCGGTCTCCTCCATCGAGTAGAAGAACTCGCCGGCGTATCCGCCGACGGACTCGAATGCCGACCGACGGATGGCCACCACCCCACCGAGGAAGCTGGTGACCTCACCGGAGCTGGTGGCGCTCGCACGACCCCAGCGGGGCACATGGCGTTGCGCGGTATGGCCGTGTTCGTCCACGATCCGAGTACCGATGACCCCCAGATCGGACTCCCGCTCGAATCGGTGCGCGAGCTGGGCAAACGTGTCCGCGTCGACGATCTCGGCGTCGTCGTCGAGGAAGAAGAGGTACACGCCGCTCGCGTGTCGGGCGCCGACGTTGCGGCCCTCGGGGATCCCCAGGTTCTCGGCGAGCGCGATGTCACGCACGGGTGGGGTCCGGTCGGCGTGGACGCCGGCTCGATCAGGGTCGACGGGTGCGCACCCGTTCCACACCACCAGCACCTCGGTGCGGACGCCGGATTGGCCCGTTGCGCTCGCCACGGCGGCATCGAGCGCCTCGGTCCGGTCGCCGCGGGTGAGCACCACCACGCTCACCTCGGGGGATGCGACCTCGGACACTGCGGACGCAGTGTAGGGCGAGCCCTGCAGCGGCCATCGTGGGGCACCGCTCGTTACACTGCCGGCGTGTCAGTCACGTCCCCTGATGGTGTCCGGGAACTGCAGCCTGCGGGCTCGTACGCCTCGTTCGGCGTGTATCTCCGACGGTTGTGGGAGCGACGGGAATACCTGATCCACGTTCCGCGTAACGAACTGCGGAGCCGCAACATGAACACCGTGTTCGGCAACCTGTGGAACCTGCTGAACCCGATCCTCGCGATCGCGGTGTACTACCTGGTGTTCGGTGTCCTGCTCGGGGTCACGCGTGGCGTGGAGTACTTCATCCCGTTCCTCGCGATCGGCGTGTTCGCCTACCAGTACACGCAGCGGAGCACGACGCAAGGAGCCAAGAGCCTGGTCGGCAACCTCGGTCTGCTCCGGTCCATCAGCTTTCCGCGAGCCATGCTCCCGCTCACGACGGTGATCACCGAGACCCTGGCGTTCCTGCCGACCGTGGCCGTGGCGTTCGCGGTGGCGCTGATCGCCGGGGTACCCGTCAGCATCACCTGGCTGGTGGTCATCCCCATCGTGGTGCTGCACGTGTTGTTCAACGCCGGTGCTGCGTTCGTGGTGGCACGGCTGAACCACGGATTCCGCGACATCGAGAACATCTTGCCGTTCCTGTTCCGTCTGCTGTTCTACGGCTCGGGAGTGATCTTCTACGTGGGGGCATACCTCGAGAACCCGAACCTGCGGTGGATCTTCATCGGGAATCCGCTGTTCTCGTTCCTCGCCCTGTACCGCTGGGCGGTGCTCGACATGCCGGCGGTCTGGACCGAGCTGGTGTCGGTGCTCGTGTGGACGTTCGTCTTGCTGATCGGCGGGCTGTGGTGGTTCCGGCGAGCGGAGGCTTCGTACGGTGGTTGATGTGTCCACGCTCGATCCCTCGGCACGAGCCGTGACCGACGACATCGCCATCTCGGTACGCGACCTCCATGTGCGGTTCAAGGTCTACGCCGACCGGTCGTTCACGATGCGACGGATGTTCACCGGCGGTTTCAAGGGCCGGGTGGCCGACGAGGTCCACGCCGTCAGGGGGGTCTCGTTCGACGTCAAGGTGGGCGAGGTCGTGGGCGTTCTCGGCTCGAACGGCTCGGGCAAGAGCACGCTGCTCGGTGCGATCGCCGGTCTGCTCCCGCCCACCCAGGGAACGGTGATGGTTCGCCATCAGGCAGTGCTGCTCGGCGTGAACGCCGCGCTCAACAAGCATCTGTCGGGCAACCGGAACATCTACCTGGGATGCCTGGCGATGGGAATGTCGATGGCCGAGATCCGGGACCGGATCGACGAAGTGGCCGAGTTCACCGAACTCGGCAAAGCGCTACAGCGACCACTGCGCACCTATTCGTCTGGTATGCGGGCCCGGCTGGCCTTCGCCATCGCGACGTTGCAACAGCCCGAGATCCTCCTGATCGACGAAGCACTTGCGGTCGGCGACCGCAGGTTCCGCAAGAAGAGCCTCGATCGGGTTCGCGAGATCCAGGCGAACACCGGGACCATCGTGATGGTCACGCACAACCTCAACGAGATCCGCTCGACGTGCACGCGAGCGCTGTGGATCGACGAGGGTGAGTTGCGGATGGACGGCGCGGTCGACGAGGTCGTCGACCTGTACGAGAGTGGTTCGTGACGGGTTCGCTGTACGACTCGCTGAGGCGCTCGAGGTTCACTCGTCGGTTCCGGACCACCGTGCTGAAGTTCGAGCCGACGGCCCAGCGAGCGGGACAGTATCTGGCGCCACCACCGTACCGAGCCGTCGCGCGTGCGCGCACCGCCGCCCGTCGCCGGGACTGGGACGCGGCGTGTCGGGCCTGGGAGGGCCTCCTCCACTCCAAGGCTCGCACGCATCCCGCCTGGCACTACGAGTACGCACAGGTTCTCGACCATCTGTGGCGGATCGACGACGCCGGCCACCAACGCCACCGAGCGCTCGAGCACTCCAGCCACAACGTGTACGATTTTCATCGCCTCGCGGGACGCGCAGCCGCCGATGAGGCGTGGGAGTTGGCTTCGGCCGCGTTCGAACGGGCCGCGTCGTTCGACACGTCGAGCGAGTCGTTGATCCGAGCCGCTGACGCCGCGCTCGATGCGGGGGACGCAATGCGCGCAGCCGACCTGTACCGATCTGCGATCGAAGGCGCCGACGAACCGGTACCGGCGCCATACGCCGGTCTCGGCAACGCCCTGCGCAAAGCCGGTCGGCTCGACGAAGCCGAGAGTGCGCTCGCCGATGCCAGACGACAGTTCCCGAACTCGGCGGCCGTGCTCGCGGCCCATGCGTGGGTGGCCACCGAGCGACGCGAGTGGGAGGCGGCATCACACCGTTGGCCGCTGGCATTCGCGACCCGGCGACGGCGCCTCCCGCCTCGATGGGTGTTCCGTTACGGCGAAGCACTCGAACGACTCGGACGTCACCGCGACGCCGCCGAGGCCTACGACCTCGCACTGATCCTCCTGCAGGCCGTCGACGAGCCGTGGGCGCACTGGGCCCTCCTCGAGTGGGAGTTCCGACGTGCGGTCTGCCGGCATCGCTGCGGCGACGAGCGACACGACGACCCCGCCTTCTCCGTCGACGTCGCCGGGCGCCCCCCGGGCGCGACGATCCCCGTGGATGCAGTCGGACGTTTCGCCCTCGACGTGAACCACCTCGGTCTCCGGGTGCACGGTCGACTCGGCGATCCGTCCGCGTCGAACGTCGAGATCCGGGTGAACGGGGTCGCGATCAAACAGGTCGACGTCGACCATGAGACGCCGACGCCCCACTTCGCCTTCACCATCCGTCACTCCGCGCTCACGACGTTCCCCCGGACAACAGGTGTCTCGGTGGTGACGGAGACGGGTCCGTTGCTCCACGAGTACGGGCAGGAGATCGGCGAGGTCGACAACCCATTCGGCGACGAGTCGTTGTTCACCCGGCTCGGCACATCGGAGGTGTTCACCAAGAAGGGCGCGCTCGTCTCACACGAACTCGCCGAGATCTCCCCACGACAGCTGCTCGATGCGTACTCGACGGTGCGGGCATTCTTCACCGACCAGCTCGGTCTCGATCTGTTCCTGATGTACGGGACGCTGCTCGGATGCCACCGTGACGGGCGATTCATCCCGGGCGACGACGATCTCGACGTCGGATATCTGACATCCTGCACCGATCCGGAACAGCTGAAGCAGGAGACCCGGGATGTGGTGCGGGCGCTGCTCGACGCCGGCTTCGACATCAGCACTCGCCACGGTGGGAGCCTGTTCAAGATCTGGCAGGGCCAGATCGACATCGATGTGTATCCCGTGTGGTTCCATCGAGGTCGAGCTTGGGGATACGACGCCATCGACGCCACGCCCGGCGACTACCACCCGGCGGTCGAGCGCGACCTGCTGGGCACACTCGTGCTCGTGCCACACCGACCGGAGGCCCTGCTGAGCGCCACGTACGGACCGGACTGGAGGATCCCACAGCCGGGCTTCCGGCACTACCGCCGGAACGACGTGCTGAACGTCCTCAAACGGAGTTCACTGACACCGTTCGAGGCGCGAGACCTGCTCGACGCGAACGCCACAGCGCGGGAACTCGATCCGGCGATCGGCCGATTCGCAATGCACAACGGGGGCATCCGCTGACGGTCGTCCACCGACTGTGCCCTCCCCGGTCGGTGGTCCGATGACCGCTACCCTCCCGGCGGTGGGCGCCATGTGGAGACGTGTCTCGGCCGCTGCGGTGCGGCTCCGACGTCTCGTCGGCCGTCAGCGCCTCGATGGCCGCATGGCCGAACCCACGGCGACCCTGATCGGCCACCTGCTGCGCTTCTGGTGGGCCGCTGCGGTGGCTCGTCTCGTCCAGGTACGGCCCCTCACCACCCGTCCGATACGTCTGTGCCCCGACGTCCCCCCGCCGGGAACCTGGCGCCGATGGCGCACGACGGGGTCGATCGACCGTCCCGTCGGTGAACTCGCCCATCAACTGGCCGACGAGGTGATCGCGGTGCTCACCGACGCCGGGGTCGATCCGATCCTCGTCGACCACGCGCACCACATCCACCTCGCCGTGCCGGCCGAATCGCGTGGAGTCGCTCTCGGATCGCTCGAGCAGCTCGGCCCCCACGGCGCCTGGTATCTCCGC
Organism: Ilumatobacter sp.; assembly: GCA_007693335.1. Lineage (GTDB taxonomy): Bacteria > Actinomycetota > Acidimicrobiia > Acidimicrobiales > Ilumatobacteraceae > SKSP01. Next base: position 19,433 of record REDU01000138.1, read on the forward strand.
TGGCGACGGGGCCACCGATGGCGGCTCCACCCGGTCGGCTCTCGTCGCTCGATGCGAGCCCGTCACGCCGAGTCGTGGCGGGTGTTCCGGTGCGTGGAGCTCGGCACCGAACTGGCTGCCGGCGCCCACGAAGCGGTCGAGGTGTCGTTCTGGGCGGTCGGCGCCGAGGGCCGACGTGAACGGCTCGGCGTACGTGGCCTCGAGCGCTACGAGCCCGACAGCCCTCCCACCGTCGAGACGATCGACCGTCACCGGTACCGGGGGTCCGCAGCGTTCCCGGTCGAGCGCGCGCTCGGTCGTGTCCGCGAGCCCATCGACGTCGTGTACACCTGGGTCGACGGGGACGATCCCGGATGGCGTACGGAGTTCGAGCGGTGGCGGGGGATCGAACGCCCCGACGACCGTCGCGACCATGCGGCACACGCGGCGCGATACACCTCGCACGACGAGCTCCGCTACTCGCTGCGCTCGCTGTGGATGTACGCCGACTGGGTACGACACGTCTACGTGGTCACCGCCGATCAGCAACCCGACTGGCTCCGACCCGACCAGCGGCTCACGGTCGTCTCACACCGCGACATCCTGCCTGCCGCAGCGCTCCCGACGTTCAACTCCCACGCCATCGAGTCGCGTCTGCACCACGTCCCCGGTCTCGCCGAGCAGTTCCTCTACTTCAACGACGACATGTTCCTCGGCCGGCCGGTCCGGCCCGAGCAGTTCTTCACCCCGAACGGCCTCGCACGCTTCTTCGAGAGCGGGGCCCGGGTGCCCACCAGCCCTGACGGATCGGCGCTGGCCGTCGACACCGCTGCACGTCGAGGACGGGCGATGCTCGAAGCCGAGTACGGGGTCACGGTGTCCCACAAACTCCACCACGCCCCCTATGCACTGCGTCGCAGCGTGATGGAGGAGATCGAGTCGCGCTTCGCCGAGACCGTCACCGCCACGACCCACTCGCGGTTCCGTCATCCCGACGATCTCAGCGTTCCCTCTGCGTTCGCCCACCACTACGCATTCCTCACCGGACGGTCCGTCCATGGTGAGCTGCACGTCGGGTACGAGAACCTGGGCGGTCGGCGTCTGGCGTTGTTCTTGGAGCGGACAAGGCTGGGACGCGATTTCGATGTCTTCTGCCTCAACGAGACGGAACGCTGGGAGACCGATCCGGTGCGCACCGGTGAGCGGGTCCACCAGTTCCTCGACAGCTACTTCCCGGTGCCGTCGCCCTGGGAACTGTCATCGACGCTCCCATGATGGAACTCGCCCGGATCGCCAGCGGCGTGAGGCAGCGGTCGTGGAGACTGCGCCTCGCGGCGCGCCGATGGTGGCCGGAGCGCCGGGTCGAGCCCCTCCTGGACGTGACCGGTCACCGGTGGTTCGTCGGGTTGTTCCGACCCGAGTTCGCCACGGTGTGCAGATGGCCGCTGCTGCACCGGATGCCACGCTGGCAGCGATCCCGCACGCAGTCGCTCCGAATCATCGGTCCGGGCTCGACGGTCTCCACCGGGAGCGAGCCGGAAGGATGCGGATTCCGGACCGCCACGGCGAACCAACTGGACGACCGACCGTTCATCCAGCCGTTGACGATGAACCCGTCACGGCGACGATCGATCCGTCCCAGGGGGATGCCCACCGACTTCGCCGAGCTCGCGGGCGCGGCCCGGCGAGAGGTCGCGCCGCCACGACCGACACGACGCAGACCGGGGTCGACCGACGCGTGGCTCGCGGCGACCTCGACAGCGCACGAGCGGTACCGGGTCGCACACGAACGCACGACATCGCACGTCGTCGACGAGGCGCTCCGCTCGACTGCTCGAGCTCCGCTCCCCCACGACCGAGAGGTCGCGGTGTTGTGCGCAACACGGCGACCGCACCAGCTCGAGAACGTCATCGCGAACTTCGAGCGCCAGATCCACCCCGAGCGGCAGCTGGTCGTCATCACGAACTCATCGGCCTTCGATCGCGACGCGGTCGGGCGACGGCTGGAGCTCGTCGAGCGAGCGTCGGTCGTCCACGTGGACGAGGAGGCCTCCCTCGGCGAATGTCTCAACGCCGGCCTCGATTCCGTGGACTCTCGCTACGTCGCGAAGTTCGACGACGACGACCGGTACGGTCCGGCGTTCCTGCTCGATCTGATGATCGCCCACCGTTTCGCCCGTGCAGGCGTGGTGGGCAAACACAGCCACTTCGCCCTGTTCCAGGCGGACGGACGGGCGTATCTCCGATTTCCGGGACGGGAGTTCGGATACACCTCGTGGGTGGCTGGGGGGACGCTCGTGATCGACCGTCATCGAACCGGGACGCTGCGATTCCGTGACCGCTCCGTCGGGGAGGACGGCGCCTTCCTCGCAGACTGCCAGCGAGCAGGCCACGCCGTGTTCGCTGCGGACCGGTTCAACTACGTCCAACATCGCACCGACGACAACACGTGGCAACAGGCTCGTCGTCACTATCTCCGAAACGCTGTGGAGCTCGCGACCGAGGACCCGATCGGACTGATCGAACGATGACACTCCCGCGAGGTGCCGCGTGGCTCCTTTCACGCCCGCACCGACGGATACATTGACCAGTCCACGTCGGTGGATCCATGTACGACATCGCATTCCTCGTCACCAATCGCTATCAGCTCCACCACTACGCCCCCGTCGCTCGCGCCCTGGGCCAGCGGTGCAGTGTCGTCATCGAGTTGCGCGATCAGGACTTCGGCGTCGACGAGGACGCGGTGCGGCGACACCTCCCCGACGCACGGATCTCATGGATCCACCAGCGCGAGCTCCGCCGGCTCGACGGCCGCCACGACGCGATCGTGTGCCAGACACCCGTGCTCCCCCACGCCTTCCTCGACCGAACGCTCGTGATCGCCCAGCAGTACAGCCTCGCCAAGGAGCGGTACCAGTACGGAACGTGGAGATCGCTCGCGGACCTCAATCTGATGTTCGGCGAGCACTCCCACTCGAGGGTTCGTGGTTTCGCTTCCGCCGTCGCCGTCGGCAACCCGCTGTTCGACGAACACTTCTCGGCGCAGGCCTCACTCGAGAACGGCCCGAGGCCACGCCGCGACGGGCGGGTCCGTGCCCTCTACCTACCGACGTACGGATCACTCACATCACTCGACTCGGTGATCGACCAAATGGGTCCCGACGACGTCGAGGTCACGGTCAAGCTCCACCACATGGCCAGCGAGGACGAACGACGGCGCTTGCCGGAGTGGTGGAAGGTGGTCGAGAGCGACGTCAGTCCCGTGACGCTGATCGAAGCGGCCGACGTGATCATCAGCGACTTCTCCGGGGCGGCGTTCGATGCCGCGTACGCTCGCCGCCCGCTCATCCTGGTCGGCGATCCGACACCGAGCGGACGCGACTTCTCCAGGCTGTCGGCCGCAGATCTCGACAGGAGTCTGTTGGCCGACGTCTCGGTCCAGTACCGGCACGACACGCCGTTCGATGACCTGGTCGACCAGGCATCGGCGATGATCGACGACGACCACGCCTACGAGGCGTTCGTCGAGCAGTTCTACACGAACCATGGGACCGCTGCGCCCGCCTGCGCAGCGGCGATCCACGAACTCCTCGAGTCCGGGCCCCGGCGCGACCTCGCCGCGAGCGTGGTGCGGGCGAGCACACGCGACCTGATCCTCCGGAACCGGGCGCTCTCCGAGGAGATCCGACATCTCCGACGGGCGAACGACCGGCTGCGATCGAGATCGGGACGCACGGTCGCGTCGTACACCGAACGCTCGCGCCGCCGGGCGAAGGCCTTCGTCTCGAGATCGCCCGCACTCGAGCGACGGGCGGTCCAGGTCAAGCATGTCTTGGGACGCGCTGTCCGCACCGGGGGCGCACCCAGCACTGGACGACCTCCCGACGAGATCCGAGCGACGGCGACCACACCATGGCAGCGGCGCGATGCGCTCGCACTCGATGTCGAGGCCGGCGTCGCATCGGCCGGTGCCGTCGTCCGCCGGATCATCGTCGACGGACGCCCGCTGCTCGCCGTGTCCGCGGATCAGCGCTCGACACTGGCCGCAGTGGTCCGGGAACTCGCCAGAGACCATCCCGGTCTCACGGCCGTGGTACGGGGCGGTTCGTTGCCCGCCGACACGATCCGCACGATCGATCTCCAGGCATCGGACTCGCTCGTCCTCCGACTCGGCGGGGGTACGGCTCCCACAGAGCTCCGGATCGACTTCGCCGACCACCGTCCGACCCTCGGACGCACCCTGTCGCTCGACTCCCGGTCGCCAGTGGTGGACTGGACCTCCCATCTCGGGGGCGGATCGCCGGCAGTCACGCAATCACCGGCCGTCATCACGCGGGGGTTCACCGATGAGATCGACCTCGTCTACACCTGGGTCGATGCAGCTGACCCGGTCTGGGACGCGCGGCGTCGGCAGCACTCCGCCGGCACGGCCCAGTTGCCGAGCGCAGCGAACGACGAGCGGTTCCTCGATCGTGACGAGCTCCGTTACTCGCTCCGATCCATCTGGAACCACATGCCGTTCGTTCGACGCATCCACCTCGTGACCGACGGTCAGGTGCCTGCGTGGCTCGACACCACCGACTCGCGGATCTCGCTGATCGATCATCGCGAGATCTTCCCGGACCCCTGCGCGCTCCCGACGTTCAACTCCCACGCGATCGAAGCGTGCCTGCACCGGATTCCTGGGCTGGCCGAGCACTTCATCTACGCGAACGACGATTTCTTCGTCGGTCGGGAGGTGGCCCCTGACACGTTCTTCACCCGGGTCGGACTCCCCAGGTCCCGATTCGCGCCGTCACAGTTCATCTACTCCGGCGAACCCCGGCCCGATGCGATCCCGACCGATTGGGCCGCCTTCAACACCACGCGCCTCATCGAACGCGACTTCGGCATCTCGTTCGACCGGAAGCACCAACACGTGCCGTACGCCCTCACGAAGTCGTTGCTCTCCGAACTCGAGGGACGGTATCCCGACGAGTTCGACCGAACGCGCCGCGCCCGATTCCGCTCACGAACCGACGTGGCGGTGCCGAGCATGTTGGCCCACTTCTACGCGATCGCAACCGGCAGAGGCATCGAGTGGGAGACCGCGCCCGGCGACTACATCTATGCCGACACGGGCCGCGCCGATGCGCTCCGTCGGTTCCGGGACATCCGGAACGGTCGACCGAGGTTCTTCTGCCTCAACTCCACACTCCATCGCGTGCTCGACCTCTCCGACCAGTCGATCGAGGTGTCGTTGCTGCTCAGCGAGTTGTTCCCGCATCCGAGTCCGTGGGAGCTCGCACCGGAGTGAGGTGCTGCGGGGTCGCCGCACGTGCGTACCGCATCGGGTCGTCGTTCCGTGCGTCACGGGAGACGATCAACTCTGCGAGCACCCCGAGACTGATGAGCTGCACCGCGAGGATCACGAGGAGCACACCCAGCAGCAACAGCGGTCGGTTTCCGATCGGGTCGTCGGTGAGGAACCAGACCCCGGCCAGCCAGCACAGGATCACCGATCCGACCACACCGAAGATGAGACCGATTCCCCCGAAGAGGTGTGCGGGTCGGCGCGCGTACCGCGTCAGGGTGACCACGGTGAACAGATCGAGGCACCCGCGTGCGTATCGCTCGAGCCCGAACTTCGACCGGCCATGCAGACGGGGGCGGTGGTTCACGGGCTGCTCGACCACGAGGAACCCGTTCGCGTGGGTGATCGCCGCGAAGAAACGGTGCATCTCTCCGTAGAGCGGCAGTGCCTCGAAGACCTCACGGCGGGCCACTTTGAGCCCACAGTTGTGGTCGCGGAGTTTCAAGCCGGTGACCGCACTCGTCGTACGGTTGAAGAGCCTCGACGGCAGACGCTTCCCGAGCGGATCACGCCGAACCACCTTGTGGCCAGCGACCATGTCGACCTCTGCGTCGAGCAGGTGACCGATCATCGCAGGGATCTCGGCGGGGTCGTCCTGAAGGTCTCCGTCGATCGTCGCGATCAACGCTCCCTTCGACTCGGCGAACGCTGCTGCGAGCGCCGTCGACTTGCCCACGTTCCGCCGCAACCTGAGGGCGCGTAGTCGATGGTCCGACGCAGCCAAGGTGTGCAGGACCGACCAGCTCCCGTCAGTGCTCCCGTCGTCGACCACCACGACCTCCCATCCCCCGTCACGGATGGGACCCGGAGCGTCGAGCGCGGCGACGAGCTCGTGGAACAGCTGGGCGAGCGACTCCGACTCGTCCTTGGCGGCCACGAGCACCGAGAGCAACGGCCTCCTGTCGTCAGCCATCCGTCGCGATTGCCATGAGCGAGAGCCCGTACGGGAGCGACCGACGAGGGATGACGTGACGTTCGAGCAACATCGCTCTCAGCATCAGGGAGTTGAGCCGTTCCGACGGGGCGTCGTGTCCCGGCGAAGCCGACGACGACGTCAAGCGGGTGAGGAGTCGAGCGGCCATCGCGAGAGGGAACAACACCGTGTTGAAGTAGGAACAGTACTGAACCTGGAGATCCGCAGCTGAGATCGCCTCGATCAGACTCGACTTCCGGTACCGCCGACGGTGATGCAGCATCTCGTCATGTGGCGACCACATCCACGAGTACGCCGGCACCGTGATGATGACGCGTGCGTCCGGTGCGAGGTGAGCTCGCACCGCTCGGAGCGCGCCGACATCATCGTCGAGGTGCTCGAGAACGTCGAAGAGGGCGATCAGGTGGAACACCTCACCGGCCGCGAGGACCTCCTGGCCAGGCCAGTATCCCGCTCGCAGGTCGACGGCACCTCCGCCTCGTGACGTGGTCAGGGATCGAGCCGTCGCGTTCGGCTCGATCAAGGTCAGCTCCCCGAAACCGGTGAGGAGATCGATGTTGCCGCCGGTGCCACTCCCGATCTCCAACACCCTGCGCCCGCCGGCCGGCTGCGGCTCGCCGAGCACGTGTTCGACCAGGGCCCGACGGCCACGGTGGAACCAATGGACCCCTTCGCGCGCTGCGAGCGCCCGAAAGGCATCCTCCTCCACTTCGTCAGTGTATTCCCCGGCCATTCTCACCGCCTCAGTAGAGTGAACCCGTGAGCGAGCAGGATCCAGCCCACGCTCACCCTGTACCGACGGTGCGCGGTCGTTCCGTCCAACTCTTCATCGCCGCGCTGGCCGCCCTCTTACCGCTCCACCTCCTGGTGCTGGTGCTGAGGGGCTCGGCGTTCAGCGGTTTCGACTACTTCGAGATGGTCCCCCAGGTGGTGGCCGCCGACGGTTCGGTGATCTGGTCGGGTCTGTTCACGCACCAGAACGATCACCTGGTCGCCCTTCCGAAGGTGATCTATCTCGCCAACATCTGGTTGTTCAGCGGCTCGAACGTGTCGCTCGGTGTCGTCGTCTGGCTGCTCGCCGTGCTGGTCGGGGTGGCACTCGTGTGGGGAATGCGACATCAGCTCCCCACCTCGGGATGGAACTTCGTCATCGTGTGCTGGCTCCTCGCGGTGTACCTCTTCCCACTCCAGGGTCAACACAACTTCCGTCTCGCGATGAGCGGCGCGTCGTGGATCCTCGCCAACGTGTTCGCCGTCGCTGCGGTCGCGCTGCTCGTCCACGGCCGACCCGTCCTCGCCGGCGTCTCGGGCGCGCTCGCGACCATCAGCTACGGGACCGGACTCGCAGTCTGGCCCGCGCTCGCAGTGATCGCCGTGGTGCGACGGCGGTTCGGCAAGGGTGAGATCGCCATGGTCGCGCTCGGCGCGGCGAGTGTGGGCCTCCAGCGGCTCACCGCTGACTCCGACCGCGCCGCGTTCTACAACTGGAACGTGCTCGAGATCGGACGGTCGATGACGGTGACCGTCGGCGGCTTGGTCACCGACGAGGCCGACGTTGCGTCACTCGTCGGTCTCGCCGCCATGATCGCTGCTGCGACGGCGATCATCCGCCTCGGATCCAGACTCGCCGACCCGGCGCCGCTGGTCCTCATCGGCGTGATCACGTACACGATGACCGGCCTCGCACTGTTCGGGATCTCTCGAGGGATCTTCGGCGACGACGCGTTCCTCGCGAGCCGCTACATGACGTTCGCTGCGCTGTTCGTGCTGGCAACGTCCCTGCTCGTGCTGTCGATCGACCATCGATCGGACCTCGCTCGGGGGCTCATCGTGGTGATGGCGCTCGGCAGTGTTCTGGCGTCGGGCGCAACGACAGATCGACTCGACGGACGGCAGCTCCGAGCCGATGTCCACATGGTGGCGGCGTACATGGGTGCGGGCGTCGGCGTGATCCCGCTCTACTCCGACGCCACCGACGCCGCGTTCCGGGCGAGCGGACACATCCCGTTCCACGGGGGCTTCGCCGCCGATTGCGGGCGATTCGGTCAGCAGCTCGACCCGGGAGCGATCGGCATCAGCGACGACGTCACCGGGCGGGCCGCGACGCTCCGGTTGCCGGGCACCGACGATCCGATACTGGCGCCGGCCGCCGTCGACGTCGTCCCGGCATTCGAGATCTCCGGATGGCTCGACGCCCCCGAGGATGTCGAGTGCGTCCTGATCGTGGACGACGACGCGGTGGTGGTCGGAATCGCGATCCTCGGCCGACCCCGTCTCGAGGCAACAGGCCCCGACGCAACGCTGCGAGCCGTGACCGGCTGGGACGGATACGTTCTGCAGGGCTCGAACCCGGGCCGAGCGCTGGTCAAGCTCCGCGACGACGATCGGTTCTTCGTGATCGACCGCGTCCCTGACCACTGACCTCAGCGGCCATGACGAGCGGACAGGAATCCTCGCACCATCGACCCGGGCGGGTGACCGACCCGTCGCGGTCGGCCGATCGTTCGCTGCGTACCCGCGCCGCCCGCTTCGTGCCGATCGTGTTCGTGGTCGCGACCGCCTTCTTCGCGTGGTGGCAACTGCGGGATCAGTGGAGCGACATCGTCACGGCGATGACCGGGTTGCCGCCGGGGCGTTGGCTCGCCGCAGGCGTTCTCATCGGGCTCGGCACACTCACCACTGCCATCGCGTGGTTCGTGACGCTCACCCGATTCGGCCATCGGATCGCCTGGCGCGACGCCCTGGCGATCCTGTTCGTCGGACAACTCGGGCGCTATCTACCGGGGTCGCTCTGGTCGGTGGGTGCGCAAGCGAAGATGGCCCGACGGTGCGGAGTTCCCGTTCGGGTCTCGGTGGCCACGGGACTGATCTTCATCGGGTGGCACCTGGCGACGGCGGTCGCCGTCGGTTCCACCGCCGTTCTCGTCGATGTGATCGACGTGTCGCTACCGACGTGGCTGGCGGCGGTCGCGCTCTCGATCTCGGTGGCCTCCACCTCCCCTCCGGTGATCAACCGGGTGGGAACACGCCTCGTCGGCGGACAGGCGGCCCTCGCCGGGCGATGGGCCGACTGGGCGGGCATCTGGCTGGTCTTCGTCCTCACATGGTCGATGTTCGGGTGTGCCCTGGCCCTGCTCAACTCGCCCGACGGCGCCACGCTGCCGGTGGGCACCTCCATCGGAGCATTCACGCTCGCCTATGCGATCGGGTTGGTCGTGGTCATCGCTCCTGCAGGGCTCGGCGCCAGGGAGGTGGCAGTGGTCTCCCTGGTGAGCCCGGCGATCGGGACGAGCCAAGCGGCGGCGGCAGTCCTCCTCAGTCGCGTCCTGTTCGTGGTGACCGACTTCTTGATCGCGTCGATCACCTGGGGGCTCCATCGACGGACGACCGGGCACGTCAGGGAGACGTGACCCGGAGACCGACCATGACTCGACGGTGTCCGCCGCTCACGGGTCGACAGGTGCAGGTGCTCGGGACGTTGTACCCGGACTGGTTCTCACGAACGAGCCAACCCGTGGCAGGCCAGCGTGTCTCGTTCGGGGGACTCGGCCCGTCGGACACCAGAGGGTCGTCGATCATCGGCCTCGCCGCGGGAGTATTCCACCAATCCCCGCACGCAGGTCTGCACGAACCGACCCGCCTGCACGGCGTGATCGCGCGGCACCGGGGTCCTGGGGGCTACCGTTCGGACTCGGCGCAGCCTCGGTCCCGATGGACCCGGTCAGATCGCCTCGACACCGATCGACGACACGAGGAGACTCGTTGCACCACTCAAGCACGAAGAACATCCGTCGCTGCCTCAAGCGACACCTCTTGACCGATCCCGTTCTCGGCCGCCAGGACGACCTCCGCGTGCTGGACGTGGGAGGAGCCGACTACAACGGCTCGTACCGTCCGCTCATCGAGCGGTTGGGTTACACCTACACCTCCGCGGACATCAGCGAGGGCAACTCGGTCGACGTGGTGATGACCGATCCGGACCGACTTCCGTTCGACGACGCTTCATTCGATCTCGTCATCTGCGGACAGACCTTCGAGCACAGCCCTCGCTTCTGGGTGCTGTTCGCCGAGATGGTGAGGGTCTGTCACGACGATGGGATGATCATCGTGGCCGCCCCGTCGGCTGGTCCCGTACATCGCTTCCCGGTCGACTGTTATCGGTTCCTCCCCGACAGCTTCGAATCGATCGCGGACGACCACGGTCTCGTGCTGCTCGAGGCATGGACGAGTTCCGTCGGTCCGTTCTTCGACGTGGTCGCTGCGTTCATGCGGCATTCCCGGACGGAGGCGTGCATCGAGCCCGATCCCGATCGATGGCGGGCACTCGACGACACCGCACAGAACGAGGCCCCGGCCGACGTCGACCCGGCACAGGAGACGATGCTCGGCGTCGAACCCGCTCTCGACTTCCTCACCCGGGTGCACCGGACCCTGGTCCCGCGTGGGTACCTCGAGATCGGCGTGTGGAAAGGGTTCAGCCTGGTCAAGGCGAAATGCCCGGCGGTGGGTGTCGATCCGTACCCACAAGTGACCGCCAAGCTGCGTGACAACCATCGCGTGATGCCGATGACGGCAGAGGACTTCTTCGAGATGGAGGACGTCCCGGCACTGGTCGAGCCGCTCGACCTCGTGTACGTCGACGGTCTCCACGTCGTCGAGCACGCGCTGATGGATTTCATGAATGCCGAACGCGTCTCGCACCGAGGCACGGTGATCATCATCGACGACGTCTATCCCAACCATCCGGCACAAGCGTCTCGAGAGCGCATCACCCGCGCCTGGACGGGCGACGTGTGGAAGATCACGATGATCCTCGCAGTGGCACGGCCCGATCTCGTGCTCGTCCCGATCGACACGTTCCCGACCGGGAGCCTGATGGTGCTCGGTGCCGACCCCACGAGCACCGTGTTGTGGGACACCTACGATGCGATGATCGCCGGTGAGATGGAACCTCGCGACCCCGACGACATGACGCTCCACCGGTCGGGCGCCATCAGCCCCACCGATCGACTCCTCGACCGGCTCCTCCGGACCATCCGCGAACAGCGGGATCAGCCCGAAGGCCCCGACATCGAATCACTTCGAACACTCGTACAGGGATCCCGACCACGACGGCTGGTGCGATCGTGAGCGGCGATCTCCTGTCCATCGTGGTCGTGCACTACAACATCCCGCGGGAGTTCCCCCGAACGCTGTACTCGCTCTCGCCTGCGTTCCAACAGGGCATCGAACCCGACGAGTACGAGGTGATCGTGGTCGACAACGGCTCAGCGAAGCCGCCCTCGTTGAAGGCAGCGAAGAAGCTCGGCCTCGACGTCCACCTGATCGAGGTGGACGATCCCCTGACGAGCCCCGCTCGTGCGATCAACATCGGGCTGAATGCATCGTGCGGGCGCCATGTCGGCGTGATGATCGACGGGGCGCGCCTGGCATCACCCGGCCTGCTCAGCACCGCTCGAGCGGCACTCCGGTTCGACGAACGCGCCGTCGTCGGGAGCCGCGGTCGCTACCTCGGGCCGAAGCCGCAGCGCGACAGCATGCTCGATGGGTACACCCGCAAGGTGGAGGACGAGCTCCTCGAGTCGATCGATTGGAAGCACAACGGGTACGACCTGTTCAAGATCTCGGTGTTCGACGAATCGTCCGGCCCCCATTGGTTCAGACCCGTCAGCGAGAGCAACTCGATCTTCATGTCCCGCCAGCTGTGGGGAGAGCTCGACGGCTACAGCGAACTGTTCGATGAGCCCGGCGGCGGCTACGTCAACCTGGACACCTGGCGGCGAGCCTGCCTGCTCCCGGACGTGACACCGATCCTGCTGTTGGGTGAAGCGACATTCCACCAGTTGCACGGCGGGGTGGCCACCAACGCGCCCGAGTCCGAGACGGCCCGGATGCGCGCCGACTACGCAGAGATCCGTGGTGAACCGTTCTCGGTGCCGCCGGTGCGCCTGCGGTACTGGGGGACCATGGACAAGCGTCCCCCACTGAAGGAGCTGGGTCTGACCCGCAAGGAGCACCGATCGATCGCAGCCGCCGAGCAGCGACGGATCGAGCGGACGTCCACCTCGTTACGGGCGCGAACCCGACGCTTCGTCCGGGGGCCGTTGCGCACCAGACGCCGGCAGGCCGTGATCCGCACGAAACGCGTCATCCTCACGATCCCGGGTGTTCGACGAGTCCAACGAGTACTCCGCAGGCGCTGAGCGGCGATGTCCACGACGACAAGGCGCTTCCGGCGGATCCGATCGTGGCAGGAACTCCTGCACGTCGCCTCGATCCCACTGCTGGCGATCTTCACGCTCGATCCCCGAACTCTGCACCCGTCGTACCGGATGACCCTTCGGCGACGTCTGGCACTCGTGTTCCGCCTCTGGCGGAACACACGACGGATCGAGACCGGCATCTCGTACAAGGCGCATGTCGCGATGGCCGCCAAGCTGCTCGCGACACCGCCAGAGGTCGACGGCGTGGTGGTGGAATGCGGCTCGTGGAACGGCGGCACGACCGCCAACCTGTCGCTGATCTGCCGCGTGGCCGGACGCCAGTTGATCGTGTACGACTCGTTCGAGGGTCTCCCGGCAGCCGAGCCCGGTGACCGCCATGCCCGCCCGGAAGCGCGGGGCCTGTACTGCGGCGACCTCGACACCGTACGCAGCAACGTGTCCCGGTACGGGGACATCTCACGATGTGAGTTCCGCCAGGGTTGGTTCGCTGACACGCTCCCTCATCACGACCGACGCATCGTGCTCATGTACCTCGATGTCGACTTCCAGTCCAGCCTGCACGACTGCGTCGTCAATCTGTGGCCACACCTGACACGCAAGGGGTACACCTTCGTCGACGAATACGTCCTGCTCGACTACTGCGGACTCTTCTGGTCCGAATCGTTCTGGGAGCGGCACTTCGCGGCCCGCCCGCCGGGACTCATGGGATCGGGCACCGGCGTGGGCGTCGGGCAGTACTACCTCGGCCCGTTCGACTGGTCGGTCGATCCGACGAGTGTCGCTTACACCCGCAAGGACTTCAGCGGTCTCTGGGGGTACGAGCGGAGCTGACCGGGTCGACGCGCACGGTTGCACTCCCGAATCCCGGGTCGGTTCCGATCAGTCGTCGCCGACCATGGTGAACAACAGCTCGATGTCGGCCCGCACCGACCGGAGCGCCTCGTTGCGTGCGAGCGCTCGCAGCGCGCGCTTCGGTCGTGCGTCACCCCATCGGGCGCGCAGATTGGTCGCAGCGATCGATTTCAGATCGGCGATCGATCCACCGGTGTAGCTCCTGCTCTTCGCGTGGTACACGTACGTGTCGAGTGCAACGGCCAGTTCGACGCCCGCGTCGACAGCCCGGAAGCACCAGTCCACCTCCTCGCCGTACCCTCGTTCGAACAGGTCGAGGTCGAACCCGCCGACGAGGTCGAGCGCACCCCGGGTGAACGCCATGCAGAACCCGTTCAGGACGGGGACACGAACCGATACCGGTTCCGGCTCGCGAGCGGCGAGGAAGCGGTTGACCGCGTCGACGTCGACACTGCTCGGTGGCTCGTTCCGCTCGTGGTGTGACCAGTCGATCGTGGAGTCGGTGACATGAGGGACCGATTGATGACGGGCATCGTTGGACAGCGGACCGATCGCACCGATCGCAGGCTCGCGTCGCAGGTGTGCCTGCAAGCGCTCGACCCAGCCTCGAGGGACGACGGTGTCACTGTTCAGGACCACGACGTGCTCGTGGCCGGCAGCAGCATCGAGACCGCGGTTCGCGGCAGCACCGAAACCTGACGCGTTCTCACTCCGGAGGAGGGTGGCGTCGTGATCGCTCGCGAAGCGCGCGCAGATCCCAGCCGTCTCTCCGGCCGAGCCGTCGTCGACGATGAAGAGATCGGCGTGATCGGGAACGGTGGCGACGACGCTCTCGAGGCAGCGCACGGTGAAATCCGGAGCGTCGTGGACGGGCACGATCACGGCCAAGCTCGGGCCGCCGGGCGGCGTCTGCTGGAGCACCGCCTCATGGCGAACGACAGCCGCATGAACCCGCTCTCGCTCGACCGACGGATCGAAGGCTGCGCCCTTGGCACGACCGATCTTGACCGGTGGCTGATCCAGCATCGATCGATGTGCTTGTTGAAAGGCAGTACCGAGAACATCCGTCCTGATCCCCGTCACGGCCATCGCGAGGTGGAGACACGCATCGTCGCTCGCACCGGTGGCGAGCGAGGCGGACCACCAGGCACGGTCGAACACAGTGGCCCGAGGCGAACGGTTCGCACGCACGAGGAGCACCGAGGTCCCGATGAGGTCGCGTCGGCCGTCGCGTAGTGCCCGGTCGACGAGTTCGTGGAACGGGGCGGTTCCGGACACGCCACTTCGTGACAGTCGCTCGAGCTCGAGGTCGACCCCATCGGGTTCCGAGGGGAGACAGCACAGCTCGGCGGTGGCGGATGTCGAGGCCTGGAGTGCATCGACGACAACGTCGGTCGAGCGACCGCCGAGGAGGGCCGGTGCGATCCAGACCGTGGCGTCGTACTGCTCGAGGAGCGTGGCCGGGTGCGACGCAACGTAGAGCCGAGTCTGCGCGGCGTTCGTCCCCCAGTACGGCAGCGGGCGAGACGTCCACCCGTGCGGAACGAGCTGCGGGTCAGGACTGAAGCACACATGATCGACACCGCTGTCGGGCTCGGTCTCGACCGGCGCTGGCCGAGAGCCGGCGTCGAGGACCGCCGTGTACACCGCAACTCGCGACGCAACGCCCTCGTCCCGGATCGAAACCGTCGGGCGATCCGTCGCCGTGACGGGCTCGACCGGTGCCGAGGTGGGCCGCCGAGGCCGGGTCTGGTCCGCGCGTCGGCGCTCGTCGGCACGTTGGGAGCGAGCGAGCGCTGCGATCAGCGCTGCAGTTTCGATCTCGGTCACCTCGAACGCGCCAGGCAGACGATCAGACGAGGAGCGGAACGCGATCGAAGGGGTAGTGGGACGCTGCGAAGAACCATGCCTCGATGGCCTTGCGGCGCTGACTCATCCCCGGCCGGGTGGCGGTCGAGTGGAGGTTGAGCTCATCGAAGAACACGACGTCGCCGGCTTCGAACTCCAGCCATGCCGGTTCGACCCCACCCGTGATCTCCCGGAGACGTTCGGTGTCGACGGACCATGAGAACGCAGCCCCTCCGGTACCGGCATTGACGAGCTGATCGATGCGATGCGGGACCATCTGCAATCCGGGCGCGTGACGTCCGCACGCCGTCAGTGCGACCCACAGGTTGAGCGAACGCACACCAGCCCCGAGAAACGCCCCGTCTTGGTGCCACCCCGCTCCGACCGACGCATCGGGTTCGACGATCCGCAAGGTGGTCTTCAGCACCGAGAGCGCAGCTCGTTCAGCGAAGTACGTCTCCACCAGCCGAGTGATACCCGCCCGCTCGAGCACGTCGGTGAGATGGAACATCGCTCGCGGTGACTCGGCTGCGTACACGCCGCCACCGGCGCGGATCCAGCGCCGAGGATGCTCCGCTGGAGCATGCTCTCCGGAGATCTCGAACGGCGCGAACCAGGGATCAGCAGGATCGACCCGCTTGCCGTGCCGAGATCGGTCGTACGCGGCGAACGCCTGGTCGACATCGGCAGCGAGCATCTCGACATCGTGATGCGGCACCAGCCCACGAACGATGAGGGCGCCGCGGCCGAACACCCCGGCTCTCACGGCGTCAGCGCTCAGTTGGTCCGCCGAGATCTCGGGAACCCCATCGACGTGGGCGAACCGATCGGAATGCGAGGGAGGCCACGCAGCCGACGCGCACTGGGGCAGCCGGTGGAAGGCTTCGTTGCGCAGACGGAGCAGCAGACGCTCACGCTCCGGCGACGGGGAGCGCCGATTCGCCTGCATGAGCATCTGGATCGCCCGTTCGAACTCACCGTTCGAACGGGCTCGCTCCGCCATGCGATCGTGCATCCGCGCTCGCAGACTGCTCATGCTCACCTCCGGAAGCGTCACGATAGCGCTGCCCACCGGTCGACGATGTCGCCAGAACGGATGTCGGGCATGTGCTCGTATCCCTCGACCAGTGCTGCAGGACACCATCTGGTGACGCGCTCGGTGGCGACGATCTGCCCCGTGCAGACGAGCCGGACGAGTTCGCCGTCGATCGCCTCCCATACCTCCGACGCGATGTCGAGGCCGTGGGCCGGGAGGTGGACCATCCCGACCGTTCGTCCTGCTGCTCGATGAGCCGCCACATCGGCCAGCACCTCGCGCAGCACGACCGACGACGGGTGGAGATCCGCGATCACGATCTCGTCGAAGCGGGTGATGGGTGATGACCGGTTCGCCTCGTCCGGTGAGACCGCCGACGACGATCCTCGCCGGAGCGCATCGGGCACGAGAAACGGCTTCGCACCCTTGCGCTCCAGCGGGAGGAACGCTGCGAAGTCGGGGCCTCCCATCCAGTGCTCGTACGCGCGACGGTGGATGAATCGGGCACCGGTCGGCCACAGCAATGACGCCAGGGGGGTCGAGGAACTGCGACTCAAGGAGTCCGGAGCGAGCCGGCACAGGGCGAGTGGCGCACCTGGCTCGACGGTCGCGACCGAGTCGTCGCCGTATCGCGTCCGGAGCCGGGCGAGGAACTCGCTGTCGGCGCCGGCGGACACAGGATCCCAGGCTCCGACCTCCTCGATGACGTCGCGCCGGAAGAGCAACGACGAGAGATTGCGCTGCATCAGCTCCAGCCGCGGCCACGGGCGCGAGTGGACGAACCGGAAACCGTCGTCGACCCTCGACATCATCGACACGCTCGCAACCGTCCCATCGTTCTCCTGCAACGCCCGCACCTGTCGAGCGATCTTCTCGGGATGCGACCAATCATCGGCATCGTGCACCGTCACGACGTCACCGCTGGCATGCGCGAGGCCGGCATTCCTCGCGAGATAGGCACCGCTGTTGACGGTCCGGATCAAGGTGACCCTCGGGTCGTCCGTCGAATGACGTTCGGCCACCTCTGCCGTGCGATCGGTGCTCCCGTCGTCGACGACGATGATCTCGAGGCGGCTCCACGTCTGGGACCTGAGCGATCCGAGGGCGATGTCGAGCCACTCGGCACCGTTGAACACCGGCATGATCACGCTGACGAGACGGTCGCACGACTCGCTCCGGGGCGGATCCGACATGAGGTTGGCGAGCGAGAGCGGCACGGACGGATCAGCCACCACGACGCGATGCAGTCCGTCCGAGTGGTGTTCGTACACGGCGTTCAGACCGCCGAGGACATCTCCTGCAGCCGAGTCGGCGGCACGCGTCAGGTTCGCCCGACGGAGCAACAGGCTCGAGGAGTGGGCGATCTCGTGTTCGTCGAGCACGTGCGCCGCCAGCGAGACATCGCCACGCTCGAGATGGGTGTCGACGTGCAGCGCCACGAGCTCGTCGCTGGTGAACCCCTCCTGCAGGGTCAGTGCGTGGTCGGCGTACAGGCGCGCTGCGTCGAGATCGCCACGCCCGAGGCTCCACCAGCCGAGCACGAGCGCAGCAGCGGCCCGTTCGTCACGATCCGCGGTGGCGTCACCCATCACCTCTCGGAGCACCGGGCATGCGTCGGTGGCGAATCCGGCATGGAGCCTCGTCCGCATCGACCGCACCCGCTTGCTCGAGCGAGCTCGTGCCGGGCGCGAGGGTGACGGGCTCGATGACGGATCGTGAGAACGCGAAGACCGTGAGCCGGGGAGGGCCCGACGACCCTTCGTCGCCCGTGTCCGTCGGACGTACCTGACGATGGTCGCCGACAGGACGCTCATCACCGCGGCGTAGGTGATGGCGGTGACGAGGCTCCCGCTGACGAGCATCACCACGATGACAGAGCCGATGACCGCGCCGATACCGGTGACGGTTCGAGGACCGGTGAATCGAGGTCTGGGCACGGGTGGTTCGGGATGCCTCGGCAGTGCGATGTCGCCGGACCGACGACCATACGACACTATCCGTGACCGGTCCCCACGTACCGCATGCGCCAGAATCTGTGTCCCACGATGCAAGGAGCGCGTTCTGCCCGACGACCGATCACTCGACAGCGCCGCGACACGGCGGTGCTTGGCATCCACGGTCGTTCGCGTCGCAGCCGACGTGGGGATCTCGTGCGTCCGGCTCCCGAGCGAGACCGGGATCCGGCTCGGCTACGTCACCTCGTCACTGTCCGAGCCGCCGACCGAACTGCTGGCCGGGCTCGAGTCCCTGGGCGCCGTGGTGACGCCGGTGGAGTCGACCATGCGAACCAACTCCTACGAGTTCAGCACGCCGCACCCGCTCGAGGGCACCGCATTCACCTACCACCGGGTCTCACCCGGTTCCCCGGGGACGGAGAACCCGTCCTTCCTCCGACGCCAGTGGGTGTCGGTCGAGCCACTCCTCACCGAGGGCGAGAGCGAGAGCGACGATCTGATCGTGCCGCGAGCGGGAGCGGGACCGCGCCGGTACCGGCTGGAACACCTCGACATCCTGCATCCATCGGGGCGTGATCACTTCGACATCGGACGGGCACCGCCGTTCCCGATCGACCTCGTCACGACGTGGGTCGATGGGCAGGATCCAGGTTGGCAGCGCGACTTCGAGCGGGCGGCGAGCCACGTCGACCTCGAAGCCCTCCCCCGGTTCGCCGCCAACCGAGGTCGCTGGACCTCTCGTTCCGAGCTCCGGTACAGCCTCCGTTCGGTATGGATGTACGCGCCCTTCGTGCGCCGGATCTTCGTCGTCACGAACGGTCAGCGACCCGCATGGCTCCACGAGAGCGAGCAGGTCCGCATCGTGCGACACGGCGAGATCTTTCCCGACCCGGCGGTACTCCCGACGTTCAACTCTCGTGCGATCGAGTCGGTCCTCCATCGGATTCCCGATCTGGCCGAACACTTCATCTACCTGAACGACGACTTCTTCTTCGGCCGTCCACAACGTTTCGAGCAGTACTTCAGTCGCGGCGGTCTCACCCGCCACTTCCGCTCGAAGCGGCACCTCGATCCCGACCCGCCGCGACCCGACGATCGCGCCACGGTCGTCGGGCACAAACGGACCCGCGCCCTGCTCCGCGAGCGATACGGCATCGAGTCCGACCACAAGTTCCAGCATGCGCCCTACTGCATGAGGCGATCGATCTGGCAACGGATCGAAGCCGACTGCGCCGACGAACTGGACGTGCTGCGCCATGCCCGCTTTCGCAGCTGGGAGTCGATCACCGCAGTGAGCTTCCTCTACGACCACCTGGCGATCGAGCTCGGGCACGGGGATTACGCCGAGCTCGACTACGCCTACGCCGAGTTGGAGGCCGGAGCGCCGAACTCACAGGTCGAGCGAGTACTCAACCGGAGTCTCGATGTGTTCTGCATCAACGATGCCGATTCCGAGGCCGACGACGGTGGCTCGGGCGCTCTCGAGGGGCTTCTCGCCCGGCGATTTCCCGTCCTTCCGCCATGGGAGGATCCCTCTCGCTCAGCGACGAACGGTTCGTGAGAGACCTCGCTTCTGTGGTCATCGACCTCGAGCAGCGACACCTCGGTGAACCCACGACAGGCGACGACGGTCGGCACCACTGCCACGAGGCCGGGCTCACAGCACCCTGAGAGCGACTCGGTTGGTGGTCCAGGGCTTCGGGTACAGTCGACGGTGTCGTGGGCTATTTCGTTGCGCTGCCGTCGCTGGATCCTCTCAGCGGTGAACGCGGTCCCGAGTATCTCGACATCGTCGATGGGGCCACGACCGCAGTTCAACGTGGGCTTCGCCGCACCGGTCTGTCGGGGTTCGCACCGACGTGCACGGCGCTGTTGACGGCGTTCGCCCGTCAGCGGCCAGGCTTCACCTTCTTCGACGTCGGCGCCAACGTCGGGATCTATTCCTCACTGTGCTCGGTGCTGTTCGAACCGGCCACCGTCGTCGCATTCGAGCCCACGCCCTCGACCGCTGCGGTGACCCGCCAGATCGCAGCAGCCAACGGACTCGACGTCGTCGTCGAACAGACCGCCGTCGCGAGCGCGCCAGGAACAGCAACCCTTCAGCTCTCCGCGACCTCCGACGCATCGAATTCCCTGCGAGAGGGCTTCAAGCGGAGCGTTGGCACGATCGATGTGCCCGTCACCTCGATCGACAGGTATGTCTCCGAGACCGGAACGGCGCCATCGGTCATGAAGGTCGACGTCGAATCGCTCGAAGCGGAGGTCATCACAGGAGCTGCGGCAACCATTCGAGAGCATCGCCCGCTCCTCGTGGTCGAGGTGTCCTATCGGAGCGAGCGGGACTACGGCGCCGAACTCGACCAGCTCATGAACGAGTTCGACTACTGCTACTACCGACTGGTCGAATCGCCCACCTGGAAACCTCGCGAGAAGATCCGGAGCACACCGAAATCCCCACACCGCGACTGGCTCCTGGCCCCACAGGAACTCGACGGCGGGTTCGTCAGGGAGTACCAGGTCTGGGCGGAGGCGCTCTCTCGGTGCACGCCGGCACTCAACCTCAAGGTCCGCCAGCCTGCGCCCGAGGAACCGCCTCACCAGCGCGGCGGTCTCGGATCGGCGATCCGCCGATTGGTGCGATCCGTCACCGAGAGGTAGTCCACTCGGTCCAGCGGTGGTTCGCGGGCGGTCACCGAGCCGACCGGCGGGATCGAGAGGCCGGGACCATCGTCGATCGACCGCGGGTCGCCCAGGTGGCTTGTCCGAACGGCAGGGACGGGTTCGACCTCGTCACGCCTAGAGTGCCCGCCTATGCGTGAGCGGATCAAGCGCTTGACGTTCGACCTCCTCCAACGGTTCGGACACATCGAAACTGCGCTGGAACTCCGTTATCGATTCAACTCGCGGAGAACAAGAATCGGCGACAGCGTGGCGCTGAGAATGACTCCACAACGGATCCGCCAGGAGGCGCGAGCCGAAGGAACTGGGCTCGCCGTCCATCGCACAGATGGCACACGACCTCTCGCCGTGGTCTTCCGACGGCGAGATGACCCCTCGATCGTCGCCGTCGCCGACAGCAATTCGAGGATCGTCGAGGAGTGTCTGGATCGAGGGGGGATTCCGACCCGCGCGATTCCCATCAGCTCGGTCAACCGGGCGAGACTGGCCGTCCTGGACGACGATCGCGACCGTGTGATCCAGGCGCTCCGGCGGTACGGGCCGTCCACGCTGTACCTCTACATCGACGATCGCACCATCCCCCGGAGACGGCGGCTCCATCACATTGCCTCCGCCGGCAAGCGGTTCGATCGAGCCATCGCAGACGCTGGCATCGTCAGGGTCTTCGAGTTCCGTGCCGATGCACTCGCGAACGATGTCTCCGGTGATCTGTACGGGTGCGAGATCGAGTTCTGGGGCGACGCCGCTGAAGCGGAGGATGACGGAGGGGAGGCATTCGGGAGTGACGGCGGGGACCTGGTCCGAGCACACCGCGCCAACCTCGAGTCGACGTTGCTGCCGCGCACCGAGTTCTCGCACCGCTCGACCCGATCGGACCTCGACCTCCTCCCACTCATCGAGGACGTCACGTTCGACGTCGACGTGGTCTACACCTGGGTCGACGGTGACGATCCGGACTGGCTGTCACGGCGCGAGGCCGCGCTCGGAGGGTCCCCGTCGGACCACATTCACGAGGAGGCGGCGAGCGACGCTCGGTACACGTCATTCGACGAACTCCGCTATTCGTTGCGATCACTCGAACGATTTGCTGACTTCGTACGCCACGTGTACCTCGTGACCGATGCACAGCGACCTGTGTGGCTCGTCGACGACCACCCCAGGCTGTCGGTGGTGGACCACCGTCAGATCTTCGACGACCACTCGTGCCTCCCGACGTTCAACTCGCACTCGATCGAGTCCCGACTGCACCACATTCCCGGATTGTCCGAGCACTACGTGTACATGAACGATGACTTCCTCTTCGGACGCCGGGTCGTTGCCAGTAACTTCTTCTTCGGCAACGGCATCGCCAAGTTCTTTCCCTCAGCGGCAATGGTCCCATCCGGCGCGATCGACGTTCACACGAAGCCGGTCGACATGGCGGCGATGAACGGCCGGGATCTCGTCGAGCGAGAATTCTCCCGCCGGGTGATCCGCAAGATGCGGCACGCGCCCTATCCCCAGCTCCGCACGGTCCAGCTCGACATCGAACGTCGCTTTCCCGCCGAGGTCGCCCGCACGACAGCGAGTCGGGTCCGCAGCCAGACCGATCTGTCGCTCGCATCCTTTCTCCACCATCACGTCGCCCACGCGACGGGACGAGCGCTACCGGCCACGATTCGCAACGAGTACGTCGACCTCGGACGACCGGATCTCGAACGCAAGCTCGCTCGACTCGCCAGCACGCAAACCTTCGACACACTGTGCCTCAACGACACCGACAGTCTTGCCGTGAGCCGAGCGACGAAGCAGCGGATCGTGCAGTCGTTCCTCGAAACCTACCTGCCCGAAGCATCGTCATTCGAGCGTTAGCAGCACGGCTCGGACCGCTGGGCTGGACGATCACCGGAACAGCGGCCGAGCGGCGAGCTTGCGCCTCAGCCGTCCGGGCACCGATGGTTGAGCCGCCTCGGGATCGCCAGGGTTCAGGCTGGCGGTACAGGCCTGGACCTTGGGGGCCATGCGTCGGTACTCGCGTACGAACCGGTAGTCGAGGTCGCGCGGTGTCAGCAGCCAGTAACGATGCGGTGATCCCGGCTTGCTCGTGATCGATCGCCGCCGATTCCATTCGGGCTGCGCGGCGAGTCGGTAGTAGCGGTATCCCAAACCGGACATCGCCTCGGTGATGAGAGCGCCGTGGTCGTGCTCGCGGTGGACCACCTCCACGACGAGGATGGGCCGGTGCTCGCTGATGGTGTGGCGGGCCCCCGCGATGACCTCCGGCTCGTAGGTGGCTGCGCTGATCTTCATCACGTTCGGAGCGATCGAGTTCGTCGAGACGTACTCATCGACGGTCGTGAGCGGGACGTTCACCGAGCGTGTCGACTCGCGGAAACCCTCACGGAGCGAGTTCGACGATTCCGACGTCGGCGACAGCCGAAGTTCGGCAATCCCGGAGCGGTCGCCGAGAGCCGTTTGCTCGAGTGCCACATCGAGACCGTTCAATTCTGCGAGACGACCGGCCATCGCAGCTGTCTCCGGTGTCGGCTCGAACGCGACCACACCGGAGGGCTCGTACAACAGCGCACACAGCGACGAGTAGAGACCGATACCGGCGCCGACGTCGAGAAAGGTGAAGCCGGGCGTCTGGCGGGAGAAGAGCGTCAGCAGCGTCGTGCAGGTCGGAGCGAATCCGGCGAGTCCTTCTCGCCGGAGTTTCCGCTGAGTCGCTGTGGTCCGCCCATCGACGATGTCGAACATCCTCATCGACGACGAGGCGTCGTGCGACATGTTCGGAACGTTGATCCAAAAACTCATGGCACGATCAAGCGTAGCTCGATGGACCGATCGCGATGCGCTTGTCGCTGCGCTCATGCCACCGGGTGCCGGCGTCACTCCAACGGACCGAAGAGGCCACTGACCTCGAACGCGTCGACGAGGATGGGAGCGAGTGTGCGAGCGTAGGTATCCGAGATGTGATTGTCGTCGCGGTACACCAACACGTTCCCGACGACCGCGGGGCATCGCTCCTCCGAGCAGAAGTAGTCGGTCAGGTCGATGAGATACGTCGAATCGGGCACCACTCCGGTCAACTCGTCGATCTCCTGATCGGAGAAGACATCCCGCCATGCCACCGAGCACTCATCGCTGCTCGGCCCGTGCGTCGCCACGCACTCCAGTGGATCGAACGGGAAGTTGGGCGTATCGCGGACTGCGATCACGTTGACGCCCGCCTGGTCGAGCTTCGACCAGGCCGAGACGTACCCGCTCGGCACGTACTCCTCGTCGGCCCGGGTGATCGAGGCTGTCGTGAAGATTGCGTGTGGTCGCTCCTCGATCAGGTATCGGAGCACCAGCTGATTCCATCGCGAGCACTCCTCACTCGCGTCATCGAGAGGCGGCACCGAGAACCGGCAACCGTCTCGGATCAGTGTGGTGAACCGGAGATCCATCTCGGCCGCGACCAGCTCCAGACCAGCCCGCCAGTGCCGAGCGTGCGACGCGCCGACGAGCACGAGGTCGTGCTCGGCATCCTGGTTTCCGAACTGGCACGTCAACAGTTCGTCGGGTTGCGGCGATCGCGCTCGTTGGGAGCAGCCCGCATTCGCAGCGCGATCGGACCGGGCTTCGACGAGCGGGGGAATCGGATCGGCATCGTAGGACTCGGCAGCTTCGACGGCGGCCGTGAACACCAGCGCACCGGGGTGGTCGCCGACCGGCTGACCCGCGTCGGCGGGAGTTCCAGCGCCGCCGAGTGTGAGCGGCAGCGCCACCACGATGACGAGGATGAACATCGGCAGGAGTGCGTCGAGTCGCACGAGCGCCGACGAACCGGATCGCGACGCGCGCACGGCCTCGAACGGTCGTTCCAGACCTCGTGAGGTGACGACTGCCAGCGCGAGTGAGCACAGCACGATGCCGACGCCCGCCGTGACTCCGAGGTCGACACGACCGAGTTCGGCCCGGGTGAACACCAGGAGCGGCCAGTGCCAGAGGTAGAAGGCATAGGAGACGCCGCCGAAGAGTACGAGCGGTCTCCACCCGAGGAGTCGCGCCGAGATCGGCAACTTCGCGCCGTCGGAACTCGTGAAACCCGCAGCGATCACGCCCATCGCAGACAGCACGGGGACGAGCACGACCGGGCCCGGCGCCCCGCGGCCGATGTCGAGCAGCAGTCCGCCACCGAGGATCCCGAGCAGTCCGAGACCACCGAGGACGCTGCGCACACGGGGTCCGAGGTCCCAGGTTGCTGGAACGAGCGCCAGCAGCCCACCGACCGAGAACTCCCAGAGTCTGGCTCTCGTATCGAAGTAGGCGTAGGGCTGAGCCGAATCGACACCCCGAAGAGCGAACCAGAACGAGGTCACCGAGACGATGATCAACCCCACCACGACTCCGAGTGGTGGTCGACTCGGGATGATCCGCGCTGCGAGCCAGACCAGCGCACCGACGATCAACGGCCAGACCACGTAGAACTGCCCCTGGACCGACATCGCCCACATGTGGAGCACCGGGCTGGCGCTCGAGTCGACGGCGTTGTAGTCGATGTGAGCGTGCGCGAAGTGCCAGTTGGCGACGTAGAGCAGGCTCGCCCGGATGTCACCATCGACCGAGATCCAGGTGACCGGGCTGAGCACCCGCGGCGCCACGACGACGACT
Organism: Ilumatobacter sp.; assembly: GCA_007693335.1. Classification (GTDB taxonomy): domain Bacteria; phylum Actinomycetota; class Acidimicrobiia; order Acidimicrobiales; family Ilumatobacteraceae; genus SKSP01. Next base: position 44,931 of record REDU01000138.1, read on the forward strand.
GTTGCCAGCACGAGCATTGCCGCAGGGAGGATCCGTCGCGCGATCCGGAGCAGATGGGCCCGGTAGCTGAACGATCCGACCGTCACCTGTCGGACGATCGTGCGTGTCATCAGGTACCCGGAGACGACGAAGAAGACATCCACGCCACCCGAGATCCGATCGAACCAGATGTGGTAGACCGCGACGAGCAGTGCCGCGATGCCGCGCAGTCCCTCGAGATCGTCGCGCCTGGTCCGTCCCGGCTGTGCGGTCGGACTCGGTGGCTGCCGACCGAGCGGCCGGGAGACCGCCATCAGGTCGCGGACTGATCTCGGTGTTCGACGGCCTTGTGCAGCACTCCGAAGAGCAGACGAACCGCAATGTCGGCAGCTACCAGGTCGGGTTCGGGCGGCGTTGGTGCCTCGTCGATCGGTCCATCCGGAACGTACGACTCGGTGGCGCCCATCACGTGACAACCCGACGCCAGGATCTTCGTGAGAGCGAACCGACCGTGCTCCCGAGCGCGTTGGACAGCCCAGGAGGGGGTGTGGAGCCGGCGCTCGTCCGGCGGGGGACGACGGTTCTCGACGAGATCGAGGATGCCTCCCTGTCGAAGCAGCCGATTGTAGATGTCGAAGTCGATGACCTCGGCCGCAACCTCGTTGAGCTGACGGATGACCTCGACTTCTGACGCGCTGAGCGACCGATTCGACACGGCGTGCGGGTCCGGTTGCAGCGTGCCCTCGGGCAGACCGATGAGATGGTCGAAGCCTCTGAACAAGCCGGACCGATCGCTGTCGTCGACGAAGAAGGCGCAGGTTCGCTCGGCCCCCACGATCCCCGACCACCGTTCGATCAGCGCGACGTGATCATTGCGCGTCCAGAACGACGGCGTCGGCGAGGATGAACGGCCGGGCCCCTCCATCACCTCCTCCAGCCACTGCTCGTATCGCATCGAGAGCCCGGTCTTCACGTACTGCTGCCAGTTGCTCGGAAGCAGCGATTCGAGCGGTCTGAGCGTGATCAGCACGCGGACACGCTCGGGTGCGAGGTCATCGACGATTCGACGCGCCTGCTGCTCGGTCGCCTGACAGATGGCCTCGCTGCTGACGACCACCTTGTCAGAGGTGCTCCAGACGTCTTCGACAAGTCGATCCCATTGCTCGGCCGGCACCATCTGGCCGCCCTTCGCCCAGCCGCGGCGCGTCTCCAGGGCGGCGAGTGAAGCGAGGTAGTGCGAGACCCTCCTGCCCGGGTACGTGACGCCGTTGCGGCGCAACTGGGACCGCGCTGCAGCGAGCGATGCCTGGATGGCCGTGGTCCCGGTCTTGTGGACGCCGATGTGGAGGAGCACATCTTGGCGATCGAGCCATGCGCCGTTCATCTCGTTGTCGTTGACCACCACGTCAGCTCTCCATCGCGCTCATGACCCGTCGCTCGATTGCAGGGTACGGGGTTGGCCGTCGTCGATGCCAGGTTCATGGGGACGGCAGAAAGGTCGTCATGTCACGGAAGCCATAGACACGAGCCCGCTCGAAGCAGAGCCGTTGCGGCCCTGCGTCACGATCTGATGCCCCGAGGCGCTCGGCACCGACGGTGGCCGTCTTACGGTCGCGCCAGTAGCCCAGGGTGACGTGCGGACGCCATTCACTCCCGAGATCGACGGACCAGCGCTCGGACAGACACCGCAACAGATCTCGGCGTCGGTCGACGATCCGGGCGTGACGCTCGACCGATGCCGGTTCCGGCTCGAGCGCTGCGACCAGTGCGGAACCGCGCGCTGACAGCCCCGCGAAGGCGAAGCAGATCCCTCCCGAGCAAGCCTCGATCAGGCGCCGGAGTTCATCGGCGCATCCGCCGGCGAGACGTTCCGACGGCGACCTCGCCTCGGCCGAAGCGGCCAACACCCGCTCGAGTTCCGGTTTGTCGGCCGGAGCGATCCGCTTCACGAGGCCATCCGACAGTCCGTCGAGAACCGTGACGTGGTAGCTGCGGGATGGCAGTAGGAGCGGTGCAGCGCCCCGAAGTCGCGCCTCGGTCTCGTGTGCACGTCGCTCCAGCAACGCCAAGAAGTCGCGATCACCGGCAGGGGACGACGACGAATCGAGCGTTCGGTCGGGAACCGATCGGGGCGCATCCGGCTCTGGCGAACCAGGGGTGCTGCCCGCGTCTCGATCACCGTCGTGCTGTCGAGGCTCGAACAGGACGGACCATCCTCGGAACCTCGCCCAACCGAGACCGTCAGGACGCAACTTCGGATTTCCACCTCGGGTGCTGATCCCGTGCACCGTACCTGACGGCCGGGAGCGGACCGTCGGGGGACCGCATCGATGCCTGACAGCCTCGCCCGACGCCGGAGTAAGGTGCCCCTCGTTCACAGTCCGTTGACCCAAGGTTCATCGATGCCCAACTCCCCTCGCGTTTACGTCGGCATGAGTGCCGATCTCATCCATCCCGGACACATCAACATCCTGCATCGTGCCGCGGAACTCGGAGAGGTCACGGTCGGCCTGCTCACCGATCGGGCGATCGCGAGCTACAAGCGGCTCCCTCACATGACGTACGAGCAGCGTCGCGAGGTCGTGAGCAACCTGCGTGATGTCCATGAAGTGATCCCGCAGGAGACACTCGACTACGTACCGAACCTGCGCCAACTCCGGCCCGACTTCGTGGTGCACGGCGACGATTGGCAATCAGGTGTCCAGCGCGAGACCCGCGCTCGCGTCATCGAGGCACTCTCCGAGTGGGGCGGCGAGCTGGTCGAGGTGGCGTACACCCCCGGGATCAGCTCCACCCAACTCAACGCCTCGCTGAAGCAGATCAGCACCACCCCCAACGTCAGGATGGCCCGACTCCGCCGCCTCATCGACAACAAGCCGATCGTACGGCTGATGGAGGCCCACAGCGGACTGTCCGGCCTGATCGTGGAGAACACGTCGATCGAGGATGACGGACTGCGCCTCGAGTTCGACGGGATGTGGTCGAGTTCGCTCACCGACTCGACCTCGCGCGGCAAGCCCGACATCGAGGCCGTCGACATCAGCTCCCGGCTGCAGATGATCAACGAGATCTTCGAGGTCACGACCAAGCCCTTGGTGTTCGACGGCGACACCGGGGGCAAGCCGGAGCACTTCGCGTTCACCGTCCGGTCGCTCGAACGGCTCGGTGTCTCTGCAGTGATCATCGAGGACAAAGAGGGTCTCAAGCGCAACTCGCTGTTCGGCAACGACGTCGAGCAGACCCAGTCGTCGATCGAGGATTTCTGCGGCCGGCTGCGCGTCGGCAAGGAGTCCCAGATCACCGACGACTTCATGGTGATCGCACGCATCGAGAGTCTCATCCTCGATCGCGGGCTCGACGATGCGCTCGAGCGCGCCGAGGCGTACGTCGACGCCGGCGCCGACGCGGTCATGATCCACAGCCGTCAACGCGACGCCGGCGAGGTGTTCGAGTTCTGCCGGCGTCTCCGTCAGGTCGACACGCGGGTTCCCATCGTGGCGGTGCCCACCTCGTACCACCACGTCACCGAGGACGAACTGGCGGCTGCCGGCGTGAACGTCGTGATCTACGCCAACCACATGTTGCGCGCCGCGTACCCCCAGATGCGCAAGGTGGCCGAGAGCGTGCTCGAGCACCGACGGGCGCTCGAGGCCGACGGTCTCCTGTCCAGCATCTCGGAGGTACTCAGCATCATCCCCGAGAACGCTCGATGATCACGCCGGACGACTTCGTCGGCTGGCTGGACGATGCTGGTATCGGCGTGTTCGCTGGGGTCCCCGACAGCCTGCTGAAGGAGTTCGGCGCACACGTCATGACCGAGCTCCCGCCGGAGCGCCACGTCATCACCGCCAACGAGGGCTCTGCGGTGGCCGTCGCGATCGGCTCGTACCTGCGGACCGGGCGCCCGGGGCTCGTGTACCTCCAGAACTCAGGGTTCGGGAACGCGGTCAATCCGATCCTGTCATTGGCGGATCCGGCGGTGTACGGCGTGCCGATGGTCTTGCTGGTCGGCTGGCGCGGCCAACCGGGTGTGCCCGACGAGCCACAGCACGTCACCCAGGGCCGGGTGATGACATCGATGATCGACGGCATGGACCTCCCCTGGGCCCGGCTCCCACGTTCCCCGCTCGAAGCTGCCGAGGTCGTCGCGGAAGCCGTGCGCACCGCCGTCGACGAGGCGACGCCGTACGTGCTCCTCGTGGAGAAGGACACGTTCGAGCCGGCGACCCGACGACCGACCACGTCCGACGCCGCCACCACCACCCGGGAGGCAGCGCTCGCGGCCGTCCTCGAACACATCGCGGACGATGCCGCCATCGTCTCCACCACGGGGATGTTGAGCCGCGAGCTGTTCGAGCTGCGCAACGCGACCGGGGAGTCCGGAGACCGCGATTTCCTGACGGTGGGCGGGATGGGACACGCGAGCTCGATCGCGCTCGGGATCGCGTTGCACGAGCACGACCGAGAGGTCTGGTGCCTGGACGGCGACGGTGCACTGCTCATGCACACCGGCGCTCTGCCGGTGATCGCCGACCGTGCGCCGAGCACGTTCTTCCACGTCGTGTTCAACAACGGCGTGCACGACAGCGTCGGCGGGCAACCCACGTCGATCGGGGTCGTCGACATCCCCGCCCTCGCCCGGGCGTGCGGCTACTCGTGGGCTGGACGGCTGAGCGACCTCGACGACCTCGACGGCCTCATCGGCGAGATGCGCCTGGCACGTGGTCCTCGGCTCCTCGAACTCCGGGTCCGCCCCGGAGCACGGCCCGATCTGGGACGACCGACGAGAACTCCCGCCGAGAGCAGACGTCTGTTCATGGCGGCCCTCGAGACCGGACCATGACGACCCCGCATCGAGCCCGACGAACTCTCTACGGACCCGGAGCGATCTTCCGGCTCACCGAGATCGTCCGGGAACTCGATGCCCGACGAGTCCTGCTCGTCACCGGTGGCCGGTCGTTCGAGTCGAGCGGCGCAGCAGATGCGCTCCCTGCGCTCGAACAGGTCGCCGAGGTCACGCGTTGGTGCGATTTCGCGCCCAACACCGACGCCGACGACCTCGCCATCGGTCGCGACGTGCTCGAAACGGCCGATCCCGAACTGGTGGTGGGGATCGGTGGGGGCAGCGTCATGGACATGGCCAAGCTCCTGGTGGCCTTCGACCACGTCTCGCCCAGCGGACTCCATGAGGCGATCCGAGCTGGAGCAGTGGTCCCCGCCCGCCGGCGAGGTCTCGTGCTCGCCCCGACCACGAGTGGCTCCGGCAGCGAGGCGACCCACTTTGCCGTCGTGTACATCGGTGACTCGAAGTACTCGATCGCCGGCGAGACGCTGCGCGCCGACCGGGTGCTCCTCGACCCCGATCTCGCCCGGAGCGGATCGCGACATCAGCGCGCCACCTCCGGTGTGGACGCGCTGTGCCAAGCGACCGAGAGCCTCTGGGCGGTGAACTCGACGCCGGTGAGTCGTCGCTACGCGCGGCACGGACTCGAGTTGGTGATGTCGGCGCTGATCCCGTTCACCGATGAACCAACCGCTCGAGCGGCCCGTGCGATGTCGATCGGAAGTCACCTGGCAGGTCGTGCCATCGACATCTCGAAGACCACCGCCGCCCACGCGCTCTCGTACGGCATCACCAAACGCTACGGGACCGATCACGGCAACGCAGTGGCCGTCACACTCGGCCCCTTCATCGACGAACATCTCCATGCGATGCCCGGCGACCTCCAGCCCGGTGTGGATCCGACCGTGCACCGCGACGCCATGGAGACCATCCGCCGAGTGCTCCGGATCGACGGCTCCCGCACCGGGACGGAGTCGATTCGAGCGGTGCTGCGGCGCATCGGCCTCGCGGCCACCCTGACGGAGGTGGGCGCCGACTCCGACCACGCCATCGCGTCGCTCGCGGCCGCCGTGAACGTCGAACGTCTGGGGAACAATCCTGTCCGGTTCGACCCCGACGGCCTCGTCCGAGTCCTCGTCGCTGCGACACGATGAGAACGCGAGCGCGCACCCTGCTTCGACGCTTGCGGACGAAGATGGCGCGGTCGTCCCGACCGGAAGCCTCGCCGGACTCCAGCCAGGGCGTCACCAAACGACCCAGGGTGCCCGAGGCGCTCCGAGAGGTCGACGAGCTCGCGTCTCGCGACGACATCGACGGGCTGGTCCAGTTGTTCGAAGCGACGGATGAACTCGACCCCGATCGACAGGAGCGGACTCATCGGCGCTTCTACACGGCGTTCCAGAGCATGGACCGGAGCGATCTCGCCCGACGGGCCCTCACCCGGGCGGCCGGACCGCACAACCACCTGGCGTCCAGCGTGTGGGGGAGGGACGAACCGACGGGGTTCGCCGCCTCGCGGAGACAATTCGCCGAGGCCCTGGACCTGATCTGTCCTGGTCCGGAGCGGGATGTCTGGATGAACTGCTTCGATCGGCTCGCAGATGGGGCGACAACGGTTGCCGACACGTCCGTCGAGACACCCCGGTTCGATGCCGCGACGGGTCACCGATGGCGCATGTTGGCGGTGGCCGGGATGGGGTGGTCCGGATCGGGCGCCGTGTACGACGCGCTCCGCGGCTACCAGCGCGCCGCGCCTGTCCACGGCGAGAACCGCTTGATCGAGGGACGGTACGGCCTCTTGCGGCTCGGAGAACGCTCTCGCACCCATCCTCAGCGAGCGTTCGTCGACTTCTTCCGATACTGCCTCTTCGGCTTCGCCCCATGTCACGACTGGGAGGACTACCGGCACGTACGCAACGCACGACGAGCGTCCACCGGTCGGAGCCCTGAGCAGTACGCCGTGGCGTGTCGGGCGGCACTCACATCCATCATGTCGGCCGCCGTCGACGACCTCGACGAGGTCTCGACCCGATGGCGGATGCCGCTGCTCGAGTCGGCCTCGCTCTCGCAGCTCGGAACGACCGACGTCGTGCCGATCCTCGACAACGTGGTGCACATCGAGAACCTCTCGATCGCCCCCTCCCTTCCACATGTCCTGTTCTTCGCCGTCGTCCGCGACCCTCGGGATCAGTTCATCGACCTGCTCAACAGCAATCCGAGATTCCACGGTGACCCACAGCGGTTCATCAAGAAGTATCGGAGCACCCGCCGGAAGCTCGAGAGCGCGTCGACGTCCGAAGCGGTCCGCTTCGTCCGGTTCGAGGACTTCGTGCGGAACGAGACCACCCGGGAGCGGGTGCTCGCGGACGTGGTCGATGTGCTCGGCCCACCCGGTGACCGCCAACGGTTCGACCCGGCGATCTCCTCGAAGAACGTCGGTCTCTGGCGCGCCGTTCCCGACGACCCTGCCATCGAACTGATCAGCCGCGAGCTCGATTCGTTCCTGGTGGACTGACCGGGTTCGGGCCGGGGTACGGACTAACCACTCAGCGGGAGTTGCACCTTCGCCGCGTTGCGCACGTAGGTGCTGTAACTCGGATGCTCGAATCGGTGCATGGTGTAGATGGAGTGATGCCACGTGAAGTTCACCGGGAGGGATCTGAAGTAGCGGTCCTCGACGAGCTTGACGTGGGAGTTGGCAGCATTGAACTCGTCGATCGCCAAGAGCTCGCCGGTGAACTCGTTGTACTCCTGCCCCTTGTTCCCGACGACGTCGTCGAAATACGACGAGACACGGGGGAGGAAACATCCCGCCGATGCATCGTCACCCATGTACCCGAGGACCCCTGCGGTGGCCGAGTAGTAGTCCATGTCGAACGACATGGCGCCGATCGGCGCCGACCCGAAGCGGTCCAACGCGTCCGGGAACGTCTCCGCTGCGTCACCGAAGACGAGCTCCGCATGCTCGAGTCGCTTCATGAGGGAATCGACGTCCATCGCGTAGCTCCCGGGGCTGAAATGGTACGGCATGTCGCGGAAGTCACGCGGCGCGAACAGACCCTCACCGGTGTCGAACCCGATCACGTCGATCGCAACCCCGGTCAGCCCGGTGATCCGAGCCGAGTGCGTCTCCATGGCCACCAGGCCGTTCCCGCCCGCCACGCCGAACTCGATCACGGAGATGCGTGCGATGCCGAGTGCTGCCGCCAGCTTCGCCGCCTTGAGGATGCAGTGGGCGTAGTCCGGTCGCCGGATGAGGGCCAGGTCGATCTGCTCGGTCAACGGCAACTCCGGAAGCTTCGGACGCTCGCCGGGAGGAAGCGCCCGCCGATTCGCAGCCGCCCGTCGATACGCCTCGCGGGCGCCGTACCAGTCACCTGAGCGCTCGAGCACTCGCCCGAGCCGGTGCATCCACTCGGGTGGTTCCTCCCCCCTGAGAACGATGGCATGGCGATACGCGGCCGCCGCACCGAGCCACTGCTCTCGCTTCTCCATCATCCGGCCCTGCCGGTGGAACGACTCGGCACCCTCGCCGTCGAGTTGGTACCCGACGGCGGTCGTGTCGTCGAACCGGCTCCGGTACGCGGCTGCCGCCGCTCGCCAAGGGCGGGTCGCCCGGATGCGAGCGGGTGGACGGAGACGACGAGCTGACATCTGGGATCATCCTTCACTGCCGTGCCCGCTCGCCCGCACACTGGGCGGAACACTCCCGAAGGTAGCCGCCGCGACGCGCTTCGCACACCTCGATCATCCCGAGATGCGGCTCGAATCGCTCAGACGGCTGCCACGTTGCGGACCCGATCGAGCCAGCCGAGCAGGATCGCGATCGCCCGCGGATCGTGACGGAGCCGGTGGCCGGCGCCCGGGAGCAGGCAGAGCTCTGCCGCCCCGTGGGCTTGAGCGAGCTGGCGGGAATCACTGGTCGGGACGCTCTCGTCGTCTTCGCCGTGCATCACCAGCAGCGGACGTGGAGCGAACCGGCGGGCGGCAACTGCCGGGCGGAACCGGCGGAACGCCCGGGTCCAGTCGTCGAACGACGTCGGGAACCCGGGGGTTCGCACCGCCCCGATCTCCCGGGCGTGGTCGAGGAAGCGGCGCGGATGATCGGCCCAGTCGTCGAAGTCGGCGCGCGGGCTGAGCAGCGCGGCCGACGACACACGTGGATCGTCAGCGCCCACGCAGATCGCGATCGAGCCGCCGGTGTTGGTCCCGATCAGCACGAGCTCGTCGACCCCGAACGATGTGACCAGGTGGTCGATCGCGTTGCGGAGATCGTCGATCCAACCCTGTAGCGAGAAGTCTCCGGTGCTCTCGCCACATCCGCGGAACGTGAACGTCATCGCCGTGTACCCGACGTCGTGCGCGATGCGGTCGATCAGTTCGGGAAAGGTGCCGGCCGAGCGACGGGCGTCGAGCGGGCCGATCGGGAAACCGTGGCACAGGATCAGACCGGGCATCTTCTCGGTGCGGCCAGCCGGTGTCGAGATGTGGCACGCGAGGGTGTGCCCGGCGCTCGCGAACCTGCCGTTCACCTCGACGCCCCGACCGTCACGCGCGTGGCTTGCGCTTGATGCGGGTCCTGCCCGGGGTGGCCAGCGTGTACCCCCGGTTACGAGCCTCGGCGAGCGTGTCGGGACCGAACGATGCACCCACCTCGGCGGCCACGATGTCGTCGATCACCTCGGCATCGTCCCACTCGTCGAGGTCGTACACGAGCTGGGTGCGCTTGTCACCGAGGTAACGGCTGTGCTCGAAACGGATCGGACGCTCCATGACGGTCACGATACCCACCTGCGCCGTCCGAATCCGTGCCGCCCGGATCAGCGCCGCCCAGACGCGGAACGAGGGAGCGCCGGAGCACTCCCTCGTTCACGTGACTGATTGAGACCGGTCGATCCCGGTGTTCGCCGCGGGGACCAGCTGCGGCAGGATCGATCCGGCGGGGGTTGGCGGGTATTCGCCAGGCGGTCCAGCCTGTTGGCCTAGCGGCCAACCACCTCCAGGGTCCCATTACTACTGTCAGGCATTGTCTGGACCACCTCCTCTCTCTGGTGAGAGAAATTGAAGCACAACTGCGACGTGGTTGGGAGGTCGGTTTCGACGGATTCGACGAAGTTCACATCCTCGACACATCGTCGAGCGCAACGTCAGCTGGGCTTCTCAGGACGCTCAGACGGTGTAGGCGAGGTTGGCGAGCACTCGCTCGCCCAGCTCGATGTCGCCCACCACGTCGATCAGCTCGCGTGCCGGCTCGACGGCCGTGCGGCCGCCGCACAACCGGGTGAACTGCAGGACCGGCAGCCGGATCGTGACCGATGCCGGTGTATCCAGGCTCTCGACCACTGCCGCGCGCTCCCCCACCTCCACGTGAATGGTCCGAGCGCCCGATCCGGTCAGCTCGAACGTCACGCTCTCGCCCTGCGGGACACCTGCCCGCTTGCCGACCACGAACCCCATCGCCGTCGTCAGCTCGTCGAGCGTGACATCGACGGCCACACCGTCGACATGCCCGGGACGGCTCACCGCCTCACGGATGTCCTGCTCGTGGAACCAGCAGTCGAACACCCGGATCTGCATGAAGCGGCCGTAGGTGTCCTTCCCGGCCGGGGTGAACGACTCGGCGTCCCACTCGGTCCGGGACATGTCACGCAGCGCGGCCAGCCGACGACTCGTCACGTCTCGGAACATCGCGAGCACCTCGGCCGGTGAGCGGCCATCGAGTTCGCGCACCCACACCTCGTTGAACGCCCCGATGTCGTTGCGCACGTGCGGTGTGCCATCACGGTCGATCGTGATGTCGGGCCCCGGAACGCCCAGCAGCATCTGCTCGGTACCGATCACGTGCGCCACGTTCGCCTGCACGTCCCACCCCTCGAGCACCGTGGGCGTCGCCCACTGCTCGGTGTCGAGCGACGACAACAACTCATCCAGGCTCGCCCACACCGCCGCGAGCGCCTCGATCGTCCGGTCCTTCGGGATGATGCTCACAGCACGTCGTCCAATCCGGCGCTCGGGCCGACCGCCCCGATCGCCTCGAAGTAGCGGAGATGGGCGTCGGCCACGGCCACGGCATCGACATCGTCGAGCAGCTCGATGCCCTCGCGCTCCGCCTCGCCGAGCAGATAGGCGATCAGGGTGTCCTCGGTGATCACGACCTGCTCGCCGATGTCCTGTTTCCGGTCGATCACCCGGTCGGGCTGCAGACCCTTGGCGTGGAGCCACCGCATGTGCAGCAGCAGCAGCTGCTCGACCTCTTCGGGGGTGAGGCGGGCCTGGCTGGACTCGGGGAGTCGATCACAGACGAAGTCGACGGCCTCGTCGAGTTGGTACACCACGCGGGGCGCCACCGCATCGAGGCGGTGCGCCTCCCGACCGATGGCCACCGCCGCGATCACGAACACGAGGATCGCCGCGATGACTGCGAACACGATGGTGATGCCGTCCATGTCACCTCGGACGTTACCGACTCGACTCCGCTGACCGGGCCGTGGTCGAGCATCGGCGTCACGCACCACGTCACGCCCACCCACTCCCACTGCGTTCAGTACGAGCAGACGTGTTCGGACAACTCACGAGTGATCAGGTCGATCTCCGACTCCACGCGGTGAGATTTCCAGAGTCCGATGTTCCGTTGCGATGTCGACGCGTCGAAGCTGGCCGTCGCGCGAGGCTTCGTCAGGCCGAGGGCGTTCACCAGGTCAGCGCGAACGCTGGCCTCGCGCACGAAGGTCTCGAACTGGACGACCTGGACATTGGGAGCCGTTGCGACGACCTCCTCGAGAACGCCACGCATCTTGCGGTACCGCTTGACGAAGCGCCTGACGTCGCGTCGGAAGTTGGGATTGTTCAGTACGTTGTCGACGAACTGATCACGAGGATCCCGGACCGTCGCGAAGAAGGTCCAGGCCGGAAGGTCACGCGCCAGCTCCAAGTTCGGCACGTGCACGACATTGTCGAGTAGCGGCACAGAACTCTGGTCGATCAGACGCGATCGCGCCACGGACTCGGCGAAGTCGGGCAGCGATGCTCGGAGGGTGACGACTCGCTCGCCGGCAGACGCGCCGCAGACCCGGCGAAGCAACTCCTGACACTCCACCGCGTACTCGAGCCCGTCACGGCTCTCAACGAAGCGGCGGCTGTTGGCGACGTGACGGAATTCGTCGTAGTTGCGACATGGGGTCACCCCCACGAGCGAGAAGCGGAAGAAGTCGACAAGTGCCGCACCGAACGCGTCCGGATCGGGCGATTCGGCAGCGCCGAGCAGACCTTTGAATCCGTGGCGCCCCTCGATGAGGCGGGCTTCACCGGTGACGGCTTCCACCCCGTGAAACCCGCGAAGGAAGTCGTACACGGCCCCGGAACCTGACCACCCCATACCCGAGACGGCGTACACGCCGCCCGAACGAGGCGGCGCGGCGTCGGTGCCGGATGCTGGAACCGCGGCCAGGTTCCCGACGAGATGATCGGCCAGGAGGTCGAACGATGCGAGCCAGATCGGGACCACCCGTCCGCTGACGATGGTTCCGAGAATGGACTCGAACTCAGCTCGTGCCACGTCGCGGTTCCCGGCGTCCAGCGCGCTCCAGACCCTGCCCGCACGCGAGTTCCCGGGTCCGGCTGCGACCGTGATGATGTGTCGGGCGCCGTCGAGATCTCCCTGGGCGACCAAGGCCCGGTAGAGCTCGACCTGCAGAGGCACCCGGTGCTTCCCCGGACATCTGACCAACGCTTCTCTGAGCAGGAGAACCGCCGCGTTCGTCTGCCCGTCGTTGCGCAGCGATCGGGCTGCTCGGAGCGTGCTGTCGAGGGTGACCGGATCGGCACCGCGGCGCTGGTCGATGTATCGCTTGAGGGCCACCACCGGCTTCATCACGGTCATCGTCCGAACCCGCGCCCTCACGCTGGGGCTGAGACCCGGCACCGCACACCTCATGACGTCCACATCAGACCGTGTCGCTCCGCACCCGGTCGGGCCACACGGGAAGATGGCGATGGGTTCCGGGCACTCCCGACGCTACCCATCTGGCGACCACCTCACCAGAAGGTGCCACACGGGAACCGTCCGAAGACAGGATCGCTCGTGACCAACGCGACACCCATGATCATCGACTGTGCCGCCAGCATGCGGTCGAACGGATCGCGGTGGTCGATCCGGAACCTCCCTGCTGCGAGGGCATGTGCCGAGGTGATCGCCAGCTCCTCAGCGCCGAACATCCGGAGATGGTCGATGAACCCGACGACCACCTCGTCCGCCTCGGGTAGCTTGCCGAGGCGGTGCTTGGTTGCGATCTCCCACGCCGAAGCTGCCGACACCAAGACGTTGGACGTGCGGTCGCTCAGCACGTCGCGCACCGGCGTGCTGAGGCGCGCCGGTTCCATGAGGGCCCAGAGCACCGTGTGGGTGTCGAGCAGCACCGTCACTGCCATGCGGCGAGCTCGGTGTCGTCGAGAGGCTCGAAGAACGCCTCGGTCAGGCGACCTCCGACGAATCCGAGCGGCCGTTCCGAGGGGGCGCCGATCGGCACGAGCCGGGCGAACGGTCGGCCCGCCTTGGCGAGCACGATCTCCTCGCCGCCGGCCACGTCGTCGAGCAGGCGCGACAGGTGGGTCTTGGCCTCGTGCACGTTGACGATCCGGGTCATCCACTGAGTCTAGTGGATCAAGTCCAGTTGGTCCGCACACACATCAACCACCGGCACGCTCCCTCCCCGTGATCAGCGGCCGTTCGCGTCAGCACCCGGGTCGATCGGTCGACCCGGGTGCTGACGAGAACACACTCGATTTCGGATGACGGCAGCGGTGCCGCCGATCGGTCAGATGCCGATGCGCTGGGCGAGCTGCTCGCGGTGGTAGGTCGGGTCGCCGAACATCAGCTCGGAGCTCTTGGCCCGCTTGAAGTAGAGGTGGGCCGGGTGCTCCCAGGTGAAGCCGATGCCGCCGTGGATCTGGATGTTCTCGGCGGTGGCGTGGAAGTAGGCCTCCGAGCAGTACGCCTTGGCGAGCGAGGCGACCGAGGGCAGCTCGTCGTTCATCTCGCTGGCGCACCACAGGCCGTAGTAGGCGGCCGACTTGGCCGACTCGACCTCGAGCAGCATGTCGGCGCACTTGTGCTTGATCGCCTGGAACGAACCGATCGGGCGGCCGAACTGGACGCGCACCTTGGCGTACTCGACGGCCATCTCGAGCGTCTTCTGGGCGCCACCGACCTGCTCGGCGGCGAGGCTCACGGCGGCGAGGTCGAGCACGGTCTCGAGCACCGACCAGCCGGCACCCTCGGTACCGATCAGCTTGGCGGGGGTGTTCTCGAACTCGAGCTTGGCCTGCTTGCGGGTCTGGTCCATGGTCGACAGCGCCGTGCGGGTGAGGCCCGAGGCGTCGCCGTCGACGGCGAACAGGCTCACGCCGGCACCGGTGCGGGCCGCCACGATGATGAGGTCGGCGGTGTGGCCGTCGATCACGAACATCTTCGTGCCCGAGAGGGTGTAGCCGTCGCCCGAGGAGGTGGCTTCCATCTCGATGCCGGCCTCGTCCCATTTGCCCGACGGCTCGGTGTAGGCGAGCGTGGCGATGGTCTCGCCGCTGGCGATACCCGGGAGGTACTCGGCCTTGGCAGCGTCGTCACCCGAGTGGATGAGCGTGTTCGCGGCCAGCACCACCGACGAGAAGAACGGGGCACAGATCAGCGATCGACCCATCTCCTCGAGCACGATGCCGAGCTCGACGTAGCCGAAGCCCGACCCGCCGTACTCCTCGGGGATGTGGAGGCCCTGGAGGCCCATCTGCTCGGCCATCTGCTTCCACACCGCGGTGTCGTAGCCGGCCTCGGTCTCCATCTGCTCGCGCACGGCTTCCTCGGAGCTCTTGGACTCGAGGAAGGCACGTACGGTGCTGCGGAGTTCTTCTTGTTCATCGGTGAAAGCGAAGTTCATGGGACGCAGTGTGGTGGGCCCGCTCCCCACTCGCCAAGTCGGGATGTGTACACGCGCGTACTCCAGAGTCGGCGATCGTCTCGGCGAGCGCTCGCATCGATGCCGGTGCACCGGGCATCCACCAGTCGGCGGGGACAGAGGTGCACTCCACCCGCGTCGACGGCGAGATCGACCGGAGCGTCAGCACCGTCGTGGACGGCAGCGTGACGAACCGGGTCGACGGGCTCGTCCGATGGGCGATCAGCTCGATCGGCAGTCCCGCGGTGGTCGCGACCGAACCCCCGAGCGAGCGCACCAGCCGTGCGACGCTCGGCGACTCCCGGCGATGGGCGAAGAACACCGGGGCGCCGCCGAGGTCGGCTCCAGCGAGATCGGCACCGGCCCCGGCCCCGAGCTGATCGCGCAGCCAACGGTGGTACGCCGCCTCGCTGATGAGACCGTCGGCGGCCAGTGCGCTCCCGAGCACGATCACGGGCGTGCGGGGCGGCAACCAACCGAACTCGACGTCGCGTGCCCAGGAGAACGCATGCCGCAACACGGGGATCTCCACCGGTGACACCGCGTCGACCGGAAGACCCGACGACAGCGACAGGCGACCGGACGCGGATCGGCGCCGCAACAGCGCGTGTGCCGCCCGCCCGAGCAGCGCCCGACCGGTGGTCGGGGTGCTTCTCGGGCGACGGAGGGTGCTGCTCGACCGCCCGAGGTGCTCGAGTGCTGCGAGGGTGGACGACCCGTCGTCCACCAGCGTCACCGATGTGGGCCGGGTCGACACCACGAGTGACTGCACCGCCCCGGAGAACAGATCGCCGACCACGAAGGTGTCGGTCGCACCCACGAGCCCACGAACCGCCCGCCACGGTGGTGCCGGCACCACCGACAGACCGTCCACCCGGTGGATGTCGAGCAGGTCGACGAGACTCCGGTACGAGCCGACCGAGCCGCGTGCGAACACGATCAGCCGTGGCGGGAGGTTCCCGGCAGCGGCACCCTCGATCACCGAGAGCAGCTGGAACGGCGATTCCACCCACGCCACCGCCGACCCCGCACACGACGTCATGACGCCCACTGTCCCTGGTCCGTCGGGCGAAGCTGCTGCCTGGCGGTCGCGGCCACCGACCGCACGAACGCCTTCGCTGCCTCCGAGGTGATGCCACGCTCGATCGCCCGACCCGTGCTCGGGCCATGTCCGACCCGTCCCAGCACCCGTTCGATCCAGTCGTCGTCGGACCGAGGGTGGAGGTAGTTGTCGTGCGCCCAGCGAGCGTCGGGCCGACACCCATTCCCGTCGAAACCGGTCAATGGGGCGAGACAGCCGCTACCGACGAAGACACGGTTGATCAACGAGTCGTCCACGCCGAAGTCGTCGGCGAGGAGCACCGGTACGCCGAGCGCCATCGCCTCGAGCGCCGCTGTGGAGCTGACGGTCACCAGGCACCGGGCCGTCCGGAGCGACGCCGACATCGGTCCATCACGGAAGACCACGTCGTCGGGCCCGAGCACCCCATCCGCAACGAGGTCGTGGACGATCTCGGGATAGGGGAACGGCTCGTGGTGGGTGGTGGCCTCACCGTCGCCCGAACGGAGCTTCAGGATCGGGGGGACGGGGCTACCGGCCACGAGTCGCTGAACCAGAACGCTGCGCTGGAGTGGACGCGCCGGCACCCGCGCCTGGGTGGCGAGGACGACGTCGTCCCCACCGTCTCCGTCGAGATCGGGGCCCGTCGGCAGGAACGGGAGGCGCGCCAGCACGACTTCGGTCGGCCCGCCCACGGCGTCGAACGCTCGCTGGTAGTGCTCGCGCTCGACGTGACTGTGGGCGACGAACACGTCGACCGTGCGGCGGAGCTCCACGGCGCGGCGGTGCACCGGCAGCGCCACGCCAGGCACACCCGCCACCACCAGCGGACGGGTCCGACCAGAGGTGGCAGTCGCCCGCCCCAGTAGCGAGATCAGTGGCCCCGTGCACGCCATGAGCACCACGTCGGGTTGGAGCTCCGAGAGGAGTCGCCGTACCTCGAGCACGCCGGCACGCCGGACATCGCCGACGGTGAACGACGTCCCCACGAGCGCGGCGGCCACCTGCCGATCGGTCGGGCTGGACGGGTACGACACCAGCACCAGCGACGACCGCCAGTCACCGGGCGCAGAGTCGAGCAACCACGCCGCCCACTTGAGGAACGAGTCGCTCTCGACCAGCGCGACCACCGTCGGGCCGGAGCCGAATGGGTCAACCGGCACGGCGGAGACGGCGACGGGGTTCCTCCTCGCCGGGGAAGACTCGTTTGACACCATCGCCCAACGCCGTCTCGACCACGCGGATGTCACGGAGCAGATGCCGGACGCCCTGGGGCTCGACGGATGCCGCCTGATCGGTGCCCCACATCGTGCGGTCGAGTGTGATGTGCCGCTCGATCGCGACGGCGCCCATCGCTACGGCCGCCACCGAGATCTGCAACCCCCGCTCGTGACCGGAGTACCCGACGGGCACGCCATAGCGATCGGCCAGTGTCCGGATCGTGCGCAGGTTCGACTCTTCCGGGGGGCAGGGGTAGGTGGACGTCGAGTGCATCAGCAACAGCCGCTCGGTGCCGAGCACCTCCACGGCGTGATCCACCTCGTCGACGGTGGACATGCCGGTGGACACGATCAGCGGCTTCCCGCTGTCACGCAGCGCGACGAGCAGTTCGTCGTCGGTCAGGCACGCGGACGCCACCTTGTGCGTCGGCACCTCGAGATCCTCGAGGAACTCCACCGAGGGCACGTCCCACGGCGAGGCGAACCAGTGGACGCCGCGCTCGTCGGCGTGCCTCGCCAGCTTCTCGTAGTCCGCACGATCGAACTCGACGCGCTCTTTGTACTCGAGGTACGTCATCGTGCCCCACGGTGTCTCCCGCATCACGCCCTGTTGCTCCAACGGCACGCACAGCGCGGGGGTCCGCTTCTGGAACTTCACCGCGTCACAGCCGGCATCCGCCGCGACGTCGATGAGCGCCTTGGCGATCGCGACCTCACCGTTGTGATTGATCCCGATCTCGCCGATCACGTAGACCGGGTGACCCGAACCCACCCGGCGACCCGCGATCTCGATGGGCGGTCCCTCAACCATGCAGCACCTCCGTGCCGATCGTGGACCGGGATGTCCGGTCCGTTCGTCGTTCGATCTCCTCGATGACCCGGTCGACCACCTCGCGCACGGCACCGTGACCGCCCGGGTGTTCCGTGACGACCCGGGCGAGCGGCCGCACACTCGGGTGGGCGTCGGACACCACGATCGGCCATCCCACGAGTTCCAGGCAGCCGGCATCGTTACGGTCGTTGCCCACGTAGGCGGTACGGCCCGCTTCGATGCCGTGGTCGAACAGCCAGCGCTCCAGCGCGCCGACTTTGTCGTCGCACCCGTTGATGCACTGGACGCCCAGCTTCTCGGCCCGTCGACGAACGACCGGGTTGGCCTCGGTCGACAGTACGAGTACCTCCACGCCTCGGCGGCCGAGCTCCGCCAGCCCGAGTCCGTCGGACCGGTTCGCACGCACCGACTCGACACCGTGCTCGTCCACCCAGACGGTGTTGTCGGTGTGCACGCCGTCGAAGTCGGTCACGAGCGCATCGATCGGGCCGATGGGCCCCTCGGACCAGAGGTGTCTGCCATGGCCGTGCGACAAACCGAGGACGGCCGACCGGGCGACGGCCAGTCGTCGGGCCGCCTCGAGATCGGCCGGCTCGTCGATCTCCAGTTCGGTGCCGTGCTCGACCACCTCCACGTCGACCCGGCCGAAGAACCGGTGCCGATGCCCGACGAACCCCTCACGGCGCATCACGTAGAACGCACCCGTCTCGCGGAACTCGGTCGGCCGGTCCTGACGGCGCTCGCGGCGATGGAGTTCGTGGTTGACCCCGACCACACCGTGGTCGGACCGGCGCCACAGGAACTCGTGGGTCGGGACCGCCGAGAAGACCACGTCGGCCTGGCCCGCGACGACCCGCCCCACCGCCCGGTCGAGCGATGCCGGGTCGATGAACGGACTCGTGCACTGGACGAACACCACGACATCAGGTGGGACATCAGGTGGGACATCAGGTGGGACATCAGGTGGGACATCAGGTGGCCCGTCAGATCGCACGTCGGCTCGGCCCGACGGGTCGAGCGAGGCGAGCGTGTGCAGCAGCGCCGCTTCGGACCCGGCGTCGTCGGTGGCGAGGGCTCCGGGGCGCCGGACGACCTGCGCACCCGCGACCGCCGCCTCGGCGGCGATCTCGTCGTCGTCGGTCGAGACGACCACACGATCGATCGACGAGGCAGCGAGACACGCCGCCACTGCGCGGGCGACGAGCGACCGTCCGCCCACCTCGACGAGGTTCTTCCGAGGGATCCCCTTGGAACCCCCACGCGCGGGGATGATCGCCGTCACCTCCACGAGCCCACCCGCCGTTCGGCCCGGATGCCCAGGTCGATGACCGGACGTGGGAGGTGTTCGACCGCCCATCGACGCACGCGGCGAGCCCGCAACGTCCCGGCATCGAGCACCGTCAGCGGCTCGACCGAGAGCGCCGCCAGACGTGGTGTCATCTCGTCGTTGACGAACCCGTCCGGTACCGGGAGCGCCCGATCGCCGGCGGCCTGCAGTTCGTGCAGCTCGAGGATCCGCGCCGCGACGTTCTCGAGCCGGTCGTCGCCTCCGAACCCGTTCATGCGGAGCCACTCGGGATCGACCACCGGCAGCTTGTCCTGGGTGATCAGGTTCATCGACGAGAGCAGGCCCGATCCGAGGAAGAAGTGGTTGCCGAGCCCCTCCCCCACCCCGAGGTCGGCCAGCACCGCCACCGGGACGCCGAGCGCGATCGCCTCGAGCGCGGCGGTCGAGCTGATCGTCACCAGCAGATCGGTCCGCTCGAGCACCCGCGACATCAGGCCGTACTCGAAACTCAGGTTCGGCGGTCGATCGACCAGCCGGGTCCGGTAGAGCTCCTCGAAGTGGAACCGCTCTCGATGTGTCGTGGCTTCCTCCGGCCGGGACCTCAGCTTCACGATCACCGACCTCGACGGATGCGCCCGCGCGTAGGCCGCGAGTCGTTCGAGCAGGTACAGGCGGTCGTTGCGCCCTCTCGGGACGTCGGGCTGGACCGCGAAGGTCAGCGTTCGAACCTCGTTCGGTCGAGCCGAACCGTGACCGTGTTCGGGAAAGTCCTCGACCGGCGTCCCGTTGCGACGGTGCACGACACCCAACCCGGCGCGGACCAGACCGTCGACGGGAACCCCCAGCGACCGGTAGATCCCCGAGAACAGCGCGTGATCGACCGCCGAGTTGCAGCAGATCACATCGGCGCCAGCGCGCCAGACCGCGCCCTCGACGTGTTTCTCGTAGACGACTCCTGCATAGCCGGTCACGAGGAGCGGACGCCTCGGAGCGGTGGCCGAGAGTGAGCGCAGCACCTCCGTGACCCGATGGAGCCGGCTGCCCACCGTGTTCACGATCAACACGTCGTAGCCGGCCTGCACCAGCTCGTTGAGCTGTTGATCCGACACGAGGAGGTGCGGCCCGATCACCCCGATCTCGTCGAGCTGTCGTGACGTCGGCACCGCTCCACCCTCGAACGACGCGACGTCCACCACGAACTGGTCGCCGTGTGCGACCCCGTGTCGGGCGAACGACGAACCGATGGCGGCCGCGACGGTGGTCGTCCACTTCATGCGGGTGTCCGAATCGGACAGGCACAGCACCTTCACCGAGCCGAACGTAACGAGAGCAGTTGACCGGCAGATGTCGTGACGGAACCTCGCGATGAACAGCTGGAGAACGACCGGCGCCCGGGACTCAGAACGGCCGACGACCGATGTGGAACACGCGCCAGTTCTCCCTGAAACCACCCAGCGCGTCGACCGGCACCTGGTCGAGCGCACCGCGTCCTCGGATGTCGCGGCGTCGTTCTGTGGCGTCGAAGCCCGACGAGATCGTCTCCAGACCGCCGAAGAGGAACTCGAGGCAGGGCGGCGTGAAGCGCCAGTAGTCGATCGGGACCGGGTGGTACCTCCAGGCGAACAGCGTGGAGGTGTAGGACAGGCCCCCGGGGCGGAGCAGACGGGTGATCTCGGCAGCGGCGAGCCACGGCCGATCGATGTGTTCGAACACGTCCACCGAAATGATCACGTCGAACGATCCGTCACTCAGATGGGGGCACCCGGTGATGTCGCCGATGACCGTCTCGATGCCGGCGGTGTGCGACTCGAGATCCATCACCGTGTACGACCAGGGGTCGCTGCCGAACAGGTGGAGCCTCGGATTCGTCCGGGCGCCGATCTCCAGCACTCGCCCCTCTGAGATGTCGGACAGCTTCAGCGCCTCGACGATCTGCCGGTCGATCCGCCGACCGCGCTTCGGATGACGCTCCCACTCGTGCCCGAGGCTGCGGATGGCCAGAGGGTCGACGCCATCGACCGACATCTCGAGGTCGGTTGGACGATCACCACCGGTACCTCCGGCCCGGGCCGACCGGTCCGTGCGCCTCGGGAGCCGACGAAAGAGTTCTTCGATCATCCCGGCAGCCTGCTCCCGCGCGGCGCCACCGCCCAGGCTCCCGAGGCGCATTTCCCGAGAGTTCGCTCTGCGATCACCTCTTCGTCACCCGATCACCCGATTGCCGGTGCCCGTCCCCGAACACCGCCAGTCGTCGATCGCAGTTCTGTCGTGGGCCCGCGCGCATCGGCTGGACGTGCGGGGCCGGATGTGGTCGCATACCGACGTGGACACGATCGGAGTTCGGGAGCTACGGGCCTCGCTGGCCGAGGCCGTCAGGCGGGCCGCCAACGGGCAGCGCACGATCATCTCGTCGAGCGGTCGACCTGTCGCTCAACTCGGCCCCCTCGACGAGCAGGCCCCGGCGCTCGAGCAGCTGATCGCCTCGGGCGCGCTCGTGGCACCACGACGAACCGGCGAGTGGCGACCGCCGGATCCGGTCGCGGTGTGGTCGGGCGTGCGGATCGACCGTGCCCTACGTGAGCTCCGCGGCTGACCCCGTGAGACGATTCGAGACGCGACCGTGAGCAGCCGGTTCAGCCCGTGAGACGATTCGAGACGCGACCGTGACGGTGGCCCTCGACACCAGCGCGCTGCTCGCACTGGCCGTGGACGGGTCCCAGCGCCAGGTGGTCCTCGACGCGCTCGCCACCGATCCGGTGTGGTGCGCATCGGCGATGGCGCTGACCGAGGCGCTCCCTGCGATCGACCGCCTCACCGACGAGGTGATCCAGCGCCTCGACCTCGAAGACTCCGTGCGGTTCGTCTGGGACCACCTCCACGTGGTGCCGCTCGACCAACGATGCCTCGACCGGGCCGCGTCGCTCTCACGCAGCCAACCGCTCCGCCTCACCGACGCGCTCCACCTCGCCGCCGCCGAACGACTCCCGCGGCCCGTGCAGTACGTGACGTTCGACCCCGCCCAGATCGGGGTGGCCCTCGGCCTCGGCCTCGACGTCGTGTCGACCTGACCCGTCGATCAGACCCGAGTGCCGATCAGACCGGGATGTCGACGCGCAGTCCCTCGTAGCGGGCGAACCCGTGGTCGGCTGTCACGAACGTTGCTCCCTGCTCGAGCGAGATCGCCGCCAGGGCCGCATCGGGCACTCGGTTGCCGGTCGCACCGGTCGCTCGACAGAGCTCGCTCACGAGCTGCCAGTGTCGTGGCCCCGGGCCGACATCGGCCACGGCTGGCGCAGCACGCAGCGCATCCACGAACTCGAGCGCGACGACGATCGGTGTCGGCTGATCGAACACCCTCGGGTGGGTGACGATCCGCAGGAAACCGGTTGCGACAGCGCCGATGAGACCCAGCCGTTCTGGTCCGCTGCGGGCAGCATCGAGCCAGTTCCGCCACTCGGCATGTTTGGGGGACTCGGGGCGATGGGCGTACACCAACACGTTGACGTCAACGCATCGCATCGAGTTGCCCGCCGTCCATGAGGTCGCGAAGCGCCGAGGAGTCGTTGAGATCGACTCCGGGCCGGGTTCCACTGCCGCCGAAGACCGGGAGCTCCGGCAAGTCCACCTCCGTCTCGACCGTCGGATCGAGTGCTTCTCGCACCGCATCTTCGATGACCTCGCTCACGGTGCGACCGGTGCGCGCCGACCGAGCCTTCGCGCGACGGTACAGATCCTCATCGATGCGGATCGTCGTTCGGACTGAGGTCATCTTTTCATCATATGCATGCATCTCGGCATCGACCATCGACACCGTTCGAGATGACCGGACGGTGCGCGACACTGGACCCATGACGACACTCCACTGGGTGAACTCCGATGTCGAGGTGCACAAGGTGGTGGTGGGCGACTTCGCGAACAACGTGTTCGTGGTGCGCTGCCGGCGCACCGGTGAGGCCGTGCTGATCGACGCCGCCAACGAGCACGAGCGACTCCTCGAGCTGTGCCAGCGTCTGGGCGTACGACGCGTGCTCGAGACGCACGGCCACTTCGACCACATCCAGGCCGTTCCGGCGATGCGCGAGGCCGGCTACGAGGTGGCGGTCACCGCCGCCGACGCCCCGATGCTCGCCGAGGTCGGCTACGACGTCTTCCTCGACGATGCCGAGGTGATCGAGATCGGCCACCTCCGTTTCCACGCGATCCACAATCCCGGTCACACCCCCGGCTCGATCTCGTTCCAGCTCGAGGGCACACCGCTGCTGTTCACGGGCGACACCCTGTTCCCTGGCGGACCGGGCAACACCGGGTACGGCGGCGACTTCCCCACCATCATCTCCTCCATCGAAGACCGGCTCTTCACGTTCCCCGACACCATGGTGGTGCTGCCGGGCCACGGCGTCGACACCACGATCGGCGCCGAACGCCCCCACCTCCAGGAGTGGGTCGACCGCGGCTGGTGACCCCCGGCGTCAGCGGCCGGCGTCGAGCTCGTTACGGCGTTGACGCAGGCGGATGTCGGACTGGATCCGACGCGACGCCGCCTGCAGATCGGCCACGAACCCGAGCGCCCACACCTGCACCGCCACCAGTACGAACAACGCCGCGGTGAGCAGGCTCGGGATCCGACTGCGGTAGACGTCGTCCACCCCGAACAGCACCAGCCACCGCACGACGAGCGCGACCCCGACCAGGAACGGTACGAGACCGACCACGAAGAAGAACCGCAGCGGCCGGTACAGCACGTACGCCCGCACGATCGCCTGCGCCGACCGACGCACGTACTGCCCGCTGCTGCGGACCAGGCGTGACTCACGGGTCGGTGGATTGACCTCCACGGGAACCGACGTCACGGCCAGGCCCTCGACGCCCGCCTGCACGAGCGTCTCCAACGTGTACGTGTGCCGCCCGAACACCTGCAACCGCATCGCGGCGTCACGGCTGAACGCACGGAACCCGCTCGCCGCGTCCGCGATCTCGGTGCCCGAGAACCGACGCACGACCCAGCTCCCGACCCGCTGCAACCGCTTCTTGACCCACGAGAACTCCGGGATCGACTCGATCGGCCGCTCCCCCACCACGATGTCGGCCCGCCCCCCGGTCACCGGCGCCACCAGTGCCGGGATGCTCGCGCCCGAGTACTGGTTGTCGGCATCGGTGTTGACGATGACGTCGGCGCCGGCTCGGAGCGCGGCGTCGAGACCGGTCAGGAATGCCGCCGCCAGCCCTCGGTTCCGGGTGTGCCGCACCACATGGTGCACGCCGAGCTCGCGGGCCACCGCACTGGTCCGGTCGGAGCTGCCGTCGTCGATCACGAGCCACTCGACCACGTCGAAGCCGTCGACCCGCGTCGGCAGGTCGGCCACCGTGGCGGGCAGCGTCGCTTCCTCGTCGAGACAGGGGATCTGGATGATCAGCGTACGCGGCCGCGTCACTGAGTGATCCTGAACGACCATCCGGTCGAGCCTACGGTCAGCCCTCCGGCACCACGGCGAAGCGCGACGGCACACCGCTGGCGATCGCCTGCTGCGTCTCGCGGACGATGCCGGCGATCTGGACGTAGTCGGGGTTGCCCGGTCGGACGAGGGGCGGGGCGAGACCGACCGATTCGACCACCGCCGTGCCGCTGCCGAGTGCTCGGACCAGACGGGCGAAATCGTCGCGGGCCATCGACGTGCTCACCATGTCGTCCATGGCATCGGCCACACTCGGCAACCGCACGAGCGCCTCGGCGGTTGACGTCTGCGACGCGAGGGCCGACAACAGGTACCGCTGACGCTCCATGCGGCCGTAATCGGAATCGGCGTAGCGGGAGCGGGCGTAGGCGATGGCCAGCGTGCCGTCGAGGTCGACGCGCCCCGGTCCGATCTCAGTGGGGATCGGACGCTTGGCCCCTTCGATGTTCGGCGGCAGCGGGACGACGGTGTCGAGCTCGAGCGTGACGCCGCCGAGCGCATCGACCACCTCGAGGAACCCGAACATGTCGACGAACACGTAGTCGTCGATGCGTGTGTCGAGTGAGTACCCGATCGACTGCGCCATCGCCACGGCGGGCGGCGACAGCCCCCCGATGTCGAAATCCAGCGCCACGTCGGCGTTGTTCTGCACGTACGGGTAGATGGAATTGGCGAGATCGCCGAAACCGTCCGGGAACCGCTCCGCCATGGTTGTACCGGGCGGGAACCGCAACCGGGTCAGGTTGCGCGGCACCGAGACCAACGAGGTGCGACCCGAGGCCTGGTGGATCGACACGAGGATGATGGAGTCGACGCGGTCGCCGAAGCGGTCGGGCCCACCGTCGCTGCCGAGCAGCAGCACGGTGTTGACCCCCGGCACGCCTCCTCCGGGCGGCACGTACAGCGGCTCGGACCAGTTGCTCCCGGCGAAGATGTCGTCGAGGAAGCTCCTGGTCTGCTCGGCACGCAGCACGCCGAACCCGACGGGTAGCGCGATCGCTGCGAGCGCGACGTAGGCCGCGAACGTCTGGAACCCGACGCTCTGCACCCGCTGACGTGCGATCGCGACCTCGGTGACGGCCACGAACCGGGCCAGCACACCGGCCACGCTGCCGACGATGATGGCCAGCAGGAACCGGTCGTCGAGCACCAGCCCGAGCACGTTGTCACGCTCGAGCAGCATCCAGCCGGCGATGAACAGGGGGAACAGCACACCGATGACGATCAGCAGCACGCCCAGCACGGGAAACCTCGAGAACGTGCTGAACCCGGGGATCAGCAGGGCACGGAACAGCTCACCACCGGCACTCCCCGATGGCCGATCCGCCCCCGCCCGATGATGACCGGAGCGGCGCGGTTGCCCCGGTCGCTTGCCACCGGGCGGCGTCCAGTGCGCGTCGAGTCGCTCGAGCGAATCGAGCGGCCGGGGCTTCGGTTCGGGGACCTGCACGTGCACGAGTCGAAGCGTAGGACCGGCCACACCCGCCGGAGCGGCACCGTTGATTTCCACTATGCACGTAGTGATAATCCCGTTGTCCGCCGCGTAGACTCGACGGCATGAACGAGCTGTTCGGAGTCGACGCACTGTGGGCCCAGCCGGCCAGCGACGGGTACGAGGCGTTCCGGGTCCCGGCGTGAGCACGACCGACCGGTCGCTGGCGCCTGACCGCACCGACTGGACCACCGTCCGCTCCGACTTCCCGTTCCTCGAACGCCGTATCGACGGCCAGCCGGTGATCTACCTCGACTCGGCCAACACCTCCCAGAAGCCCCGCCAGGTGATCGACGCGATGTCGACGTTCATGGCCACCGGATATGCGCCCATCAACCGCAGCGCGTACCGCATGGCGGGCGAGGCCACCGATGCCTACGAGAACGCCCGGCGGGCCGTCGCCCGGTTCGTGAACGCCCCCTCGGCCGACGAGATCATCTTCACCAAGAACGCCACCGAGTCGATCAATCTGGTCGCCACTGCCTGGGGACGCCAGAACCTCGGTGAAGGCGACGTGGTCGTGCTCACCCACATGGAGCACCACGCCAACATCGTGCCGTGGCACATGCTGGCCGCCGAGCGCGGCATCGAGCTCCGCTGGGTGCCGCTCACCGCTGACGGTCAGCTCGACCTCACCGATCTCGACCGTCTGCTCGACGGCGCCAAGATGTTCTCGTTCACGGCGATGAGCAACGTGCTCGGCACCCTCCCTCCGGTCGAGCATCTGTGCACCGCCGCCCACGCCGCCGGTGCGGTCGCATTCGTCGACGCCTGCCAGTTCGTGCCGCACAACGCCACCGACGTACAGGCCTGGGGCGCCGACCTCGTGGCGTTCTCGAGCCACAAGATGTGCGGTCCGTCGGGTATCGGGCTGCTGTGGGGCCGCATGGAGTTGCTCGATTCGATGCCGCCGTTCATCGGCGGCGGCAACATGATCGACGACGTCCGCCTCGACGGGTTCACCACCGCCCCCGTGCCCGCCAAGTACGAGGCCGGCACACCGCCCATCGTCGAGGCCATCGGTCTCGGCGCCGCGGTCGAGTACCTCGAGGCCATCGGCATGGACGAGGTGCGCCGCCACGAGATGGAGCTCACCCGCTACGCCCTCGACACGCTCGTCGGCCGCTACGGCCACGACATCACGATCCACGGTCCCACGAACCTCGAGGTACGCGGCGGCGTGCTCAGCTTCGCCTTCCGCGACATCCATCCCCACGACGTGAGCCAGGTGCTCGACGAGCGCAACATCTGCGTGCGTGCCGGACACCACTGCGCCAAGCCGCTGATGCGCCTCCTCGGCGCCAACGCCACTGCCCGGGCGAGCTTCTACCTGTACAACACCACCGACGACGTCGACGCTCTCGCCGACGC
Organism: Ilumatobacter sp.; assembly: GCA_007693335.1. Classification (GTDB taxonomy): domain Bacteria; phylum Actinomycetota; class Acidimicrobiia; order Acidimicrobiales; family Ilumatobacteraceae; genus SKSP01. The sequence continues at coordinate 72,416 of REDU01000138.1, forward strand.
CCTCGACGGCGCCACCGATATCTTCGGACTCTGAGAGGGAGGGACCATGGCCGGCCTCGAAGACCTGTATCGCGAGATCATCCTCGATCACTACCGTTCGCCGCGCAACCGCGGTGAGCTGCCGACCCCGCCGGCCGTGCGCGCCGAGGGTCACAACCCGCTGTGCGGCGACGAGATCACCGTGTTCATCGACGTGGACGATTCCGAGGGGGAAGGAGTGGTGCGCGACGTCAAGGTGTCGGGGCAGGGCTGCTCGATCTCACAGTCGTCGGCGTCGATGATGAGCCAGGCCGTGATCGGCAAGTCGGTGCCCGAGGTGCTGGCCGTCGTCAAGCGGTTCAAGGGCATGATGTCGCTCGACACCGGCAACGACGACGACACCGGCGCCGACGAGCCAACGATCGGGACCGGTGGCGACGGCGCGGAACACCCGCTGGGCGATCTCGAGGCGCTGCAGGGAGTCGTGAAGTTCCCGGTGCGCATCAAGTGCGCCACGCTGGCGTGGAACACGCTGCTCGAGGCCCTCGACCAGTAGGTTCGACGTCCGCATGGACGCGGAGCACCCCGAGCACCACCACGGCGACCACGAACACGACCATCTCGACCCGCTCGCCCACGTGGCGCAGGCGGAACACCCCGACGCCGTGGCCGACGCCCGCGCCGAGGCCGGACGAGCGGTGCGTGACCTCGGCCACGCGCTCGTGGGACACGCGGCGCCCATCGAGCTGATCGACCGGGTCACGAGCACGCTCGACGCGCTCAGCGCCGAGCTCGAGGCGCACACCACACGGCAACGAGCCCAGGAACGGCAGTCCGGCGACTGGGGTCCGCCGCCAGCCGACGGTGAGACGATGACCAGCTACGAGGAGCGCCCGGTGTCGGGTCGGTCGAGCCCGTGGGGTCTCGACCTCCACATCGTGCGCGACGGCTCCGAGGCCGTGGCACGGCTCACCCTGCGCGCCGCCCACGAGGGCGCGCCGGGCCGGAGTCACGGCGGCATCGTCGCGGCGCTGTTCGACGACGTCTACGGGTTCGTGCTCACCATCCACTCGCAGGCGGCGTTCACCGGTGAGCTGGGTATCCGGTACGAGGCAGGTACGCCGATCGGTCGTCCGCTGGAGTGCCGTGTCCGTCAGACCCGCCGGGACGGTCGCAAGCTCTACATGACCGGCGAGCTCACCGACACGACCAATGACACGGTCGTGGCTCGCTCGACGGCCACGTTCATCGCCATCGACCCGAGCCGCTTCGCGGCCGGCGCCGACGCCTGAATCCGGAAATTCCGGGCCGACCGCTCATCACGTGGCGCAGAGTTGTCGATGACCGTGGTGGAACGTCCCAGCCCAGTCCGCAGTCCGAGAGAGCCGCCCATGAACGACACCGCCGAGACCATCGACATCGCCGGAGAGGCGTTCGCGCGACGACTCGCCAACCTGCTCACCCACCGCCGGACCACCACGAAATGTTCGGTTCGGGCGATGGCACGCCGCAGCGACGGACGCTTCACCGCCCGTCAGCTCCGCCGGTGCGAGTCGGCCGCCGTCACGCTCGACCCGGTGATCGCCAGCGCGCTGGCTTCGCTCTACGAGGTGGATCTCGATGACATCCTCCCGCTGCGCGCCGAGATCACCATCACCGGTGGCGGCCTGATCACCGCGGGCGGCGTCGACGCGGTGTTCGAGCCGGGCGACCCCGGTTCGCTGCTGGAGACGTATCTCCGGCTCGTGCGTCGCCTGCGTGACCAGGAGCGCGACGAGGTGGTGTCGCTACGACGAGAGGACATCGAGGGCCTCGCGGAGTTCCTCGGTCAGTCGGGCGAGTCCGTGATCGAGCAGCTCGGCACGCTGATGGGCGCCACCAAGACCCAACGACGGGTGATGGCCGGCATGTTCCTGACCGGCGCGATGATCATCACCTTGGCCGTGCCGTCGGTCGCTGCACTCTCGACCGGCAGCGGAACCGACACCGATGGCACCGTCACGCCCCCGAGCGTCGCGGTGGCTGACATCCCGGCCGCCGACATCCCGACCCCCTCGGTCGCTCCCGAAAGCGACGACCGCAGCGACGACGGGACGGGCGACGAGGATGCCACTCACGTGTCGCCACCCCTCGTGGTGCCTGCCGGGCCGGTGGCGGTCGGTGGCGGACCATCGCTCTCCGACGGGTCGCCACCGACCTGGGCGCCACCGACCTGGGCGCCACCGACCGGGGCGCCGGCGGTCGAGCCTGCCCCGGTCGAGCCGATGGTCGAGGCCGAGCCGATGGTCGAGGTCGAGCCGATGGTCGAGGTCGAGCCAGTGGTCGAGATCGGCACGCCGCCCGTGCCGACCGAACCGTCGCTGGTGGTCGATCCCGTGGTACCACCGGAGATCCCGGCACCGTCGCCGTCGTCGTCCGCTCCCGAGCCGGAACCAGACGACGTGGTCGTCGCCGTGGGACCGCCACCCGTGCCCGCGCCAG
>REDU01000020.1 GCA_007693335.1 Ilumatobacter sp.
GGTGGTGTGGCGGATGCCGCCCATCGCCTCGCCGATGCTGCCGAAGCCGGCGTCGGCGGCACGGGGCCCCGTCTGACCGAACCCGCTGATGTGCACGAGCACGAGACGGGGGTTGTCGGCCGACAACGCGTCGTAGTCGAGGCCCCACTCGGCGAGACGACCGGGGCGGAAGTTCTCCACCACGATGTCGCACTGCGCGGCCAGCCGGGGCAGCACGGCGCGCGCCCGCTGATCGCGCAGGTCGAGCGCGACCGAGCGCTTGTTGCGGGCGATGGCCGGCCACCACAGGCTGTCGCCGTCGCGGGTCACGCCCCATCGACGCATCGGATCACCGTCGCCCGGCGACTCGATCTTGATCACGTCGGCGCCGTAGTCGCCCAGCAGCTGACCCGAGAACGGTCCCGCGATGAAGCTGCCCAACTCGAGCACCCGGACCCCGTCGAGCGGACCGGCCGGCAGCGGGGAGAGTTCGTCGGTCACGTCACGATCCTACGAAGGCGACACGGAGACGGGGATGCCGGTCATGTGGGCCTGGCTCGACAACGGTTCGAAGCTGCCCTCCCCCACGGGCAGGAGCACGTTGGGGTTGGTGCCGGGGTGTTCGGCCGCCACCCGCATGCGTGGGCTGGCGACATGACCCCAACCGTGCACCATCGACACCACACCAGCCATGAGGTCGGGGTCGAGCTCGACCGTCGTCACGACCTCGCCGTGATCGCTCCGCACCCGCACGGCCGCGCCGTCGACCACGCCCAGTGCCGCGGCGTCGGCGGGGTGGATGCCGAGCGGGTTGGTGGTGCGGCCGCCGCGCTTCATCCGGGGAACGTTCGCGAACCACGTGTTGTGCATCCACGGATCGCGTTTGTGGATCAGACGAAACTGCCGGGCGTCGGACGTCTCGTCGAAGAGGCGGTGGCAGCGGTCGAGCGCAGCGTCGAACGTGGCGGGGCAACAGTCGACTCGACCGTCGTCGGTCTGGACCTGCACGTCGAAGAACGTGCCGGGGGTGGGCGCGGGCAGCACCCGGATGGGGTCGGCGCCGTGCTGCAACTCGTCGAGGTCGACACCCGACCCCTTCGCCACCATGTGTCGGTACTTCGCCCACGGGTCGGGGGTGTCGTCGTCGAGGATCGACGGCAGGCCCATCTCCTGCAGCAGCCGATGGGCGATCCACCACTCGGGACGGCGATCGGCCACCGGAGCGACCACGGCCGGCGTGTACTGCACGAACGGTCTCGCGCTGGTGCCGATGTTGACCACGTTGAGATCGTCACGCTCGTACATGTCGGCGCTCGGCAGCACCACGTGGGCGAACTCGGCGGTGGCGTTGGGGTAGATGTCGATCACCACGAGCAGCTCGAGCTGCTCGAAGGCCTTGCGGAGCCGATCCTGACCCGCGATCGACAGCAGTGGGTTGCCGGCCATCACGATCATCGCCCGCACCGGTTCGTCGCTGTCGAGGATCGCGTGCGACATCAGCGTGCCGGGCATCGCGCCGCGCCGCAGGGTGCCGAACTCGGTGGCCACGTAGCCCTGCTCGGGCACGCCGGCACCGGAACGGGCATTGGGGTAGAAACCATCGCTCTTGAGGTTGCCGCCCTCGGCATCGAGCCGGCCCGTCACGAACGCCAGCATGTGGACCAGCCAGTAGGCGAGGGTGCCCTGGCGACCCATGTTGAGCCCGGTGGAGGCGTGCACCGAGGCGCGGGGCGTGGCCACCCAGGCAGCGGCCAACTCGCGGATCGCGTCGGCGGCGATCCCGGTCACGTCGGCCACCCGGTCGGCCGGGTACGCGGCGATGAACGAGCGCAGACCCTCGATGTTCCGCCCGTGGCGCTCGATCACGCCGCGATCGAAGCCACCGAGCTGATCGATCTCGTACAGCAGCGCAGCCAGGAACCACACGTCGGTGTCGGGTCGGATCTGCAACGTGTGGCCGATGCCCTGCTCGGGCGTCTCGATACGGCGTGGGTTCACGAACACGAAGCGGGCGCCGCGTGCCGACGCCCGGCGGAGCTCACCGAGCACGTTGGGGATCGAGTAGAAGCTGGCCTGCGACGCACGCGGATTCTCGCCGATGATGAGGCAGAGGTCGGTGTGCTCGAGGTCGGGGATCGGGTGCACGTTCGACGAGCCGAACACGGCCTCGCTGGCCACGAACTTGTTGGCGCAGTCCTGCGTGCCCGACGAGAACGTTCGACGCACCCCGAGCGCCCGGAGGAGCTGTCCGATGTGCATCGAGCCGAGCGCGTTGAACGCCGACGGGTTCCCGACGTAGGCGCTCACGGCGTTCGGGCCGTGCTCGGCCGTCACCGCGCGGAGCCGGGTGGCGATCTCGGCCATGGCATCGTCCCAGCTCACATCGGTCCACGTGCCGTCGTCGGCGCGGACCATCGGGTGGTCGAGACGATCAGGATCGCGGTGCACGTCGACGGCAGCCAACCCCTTGTGACACGCGAAGCCCTGGGTGATCGGGTGCTCACGATCGGGCGTGAGCTTCGTCAGCTCCCCGTCGACCACCTGTGCGATCAGCCCGCACGAGGGCTCGCAGATGCGACAGAACGTGCGGACGGTGCGCGTGGCACCCGAGTCGGTGGTCCCCATGCACCGATGGTACGGAGGCGCCGGCTACGCGGACGGGTCGTGCACGCGGAGCCGCACCACGAGCTCGTCGATCGCGTAGCCGTCCATGACGACCACCTCGAACGACGCGATGTCGGTCTCGACCAGGTCGCCCACCGACGGGATCTCGTCGGCGGCGTCGATCACGAACCCGGCCAACGTGTGCCAGTCGCCCGACGGCAGCTCCACGCCGGTCCACAGCTCGAACTCGTCGGGACGGGTCGTTCCGCCCATCACGTACGCGCCGTCGGGAAGACGGGGACACTCCTCGGCCCGGCGGTCGGTCTCGTCGTCGAAATCGCCGATGAGCTCCTCGATCACGTCCTCGAGCGTGACGAGACCCACGACCATGCCGAGTTCGTCGATCACGAGCGCGAGGTGCTGACGTTCGGTGCGCATCTCGAGCAGGAGGTCTTCGAGCAGGTGTCCGTCGGGCGTGACCATGCACGGCCGGGCGAGCGTGCTCGACGTGGCCGTGATGCGGGCGTCGTCGTCGAGCAGCAGGACGTCCTTCGCATGCACGAAGCCGATCACGTGGTCGAGGTCCCGCTCGTGCACCACCACCCGGGTGCGACCCGTGGCGTGCGCCACCTGGGCGATCTCGTCGGCACTCACATCGGGGCCGACGGCCACGATGTCGCGGCGCAGGGTCATGGCATCGGCGGCCACCCGGCCCGACAGCTCGAGCGAGCGGGTGAACAGATCGTGCTGATCGGCTTCGATGTCGCCGTGTCCGGCCGACTCCTTCAGCAGGAACAGCAGATCGGCCGGGGAGTGGGCCATCGCCCGTTCGTCCTGGGGTTGCACCCCGACCGCTCGGACGACGATGTTGGCGAAGCCGTTGAGCAGCTTGATCACCGGGCGGAACACGAAGACGAACAACCGGAACGCACGGGCGAGACGCAGCGACGACTGCTCGGGGTGCGAGATCGCCCACGACTTGGGCGCCATCTCACCCACCACCATGTGGAGGAACACCACGATGGACAGCGCGATCACGAATGCGATGGCGTGGCTCACGCCGGTCGGGATGTCGGTGACGTCGTCGAGCACACCCTCGATCACGCTCGCCACGGCCGGTTCGGCCACGGCACCGAGACCGAGCGAGCACATGGTGATACCGAGTTGGGCCCCGGCCAACATGAGCGTGAGCTCGCGCAGCCCCCCCAGTACGTGGTTCGCGCGGCGATCGCCCTCGGCGGCCAGCTGCTCGATGCGCGACCGTCGGGCGGCGAGCAGCGCGAACTCGGCGGCCACGAAGAACCCGTTGAGGCCGAGCAGCACCACCGCGATCGCGAGCGCGGTCCAGGTGTTCACCGCTCCTCCTCGGGCTCGCGCTCGTCGAACTCCGAGGAGTCATCGGGCTCGTCGGGCTCGTCCGGCTCGTCGAGCTCGGGCACCAGCGTGAGCCGGAGCTCGGTGATGGCCCACTCCTCGAGTGCGGTCACCTCGATCTCCACGCCGTCCACCACCACGGTGTCGCCGATCGAGGGGATGCGCTCGAGCCGCTCGAGCACGAGACCGGCCACGGTGTCGTACTCGCCGTCGGGGAGACTGAACCCGGTGACCCGCTCGATCTCGTCGACCCGCCAGCCTGCCGGCACGGTCCACACACCGTCGGCCTCCTCGACCGGTTGGTCCTCGTCCTCCGCGTCGTACTCGTCGGCGATGTCGCCCACGAGCTCTTCGACCACGTCTTCGAGCGTGACCACGCCGGCCGGTCCGCCGTACTCGTCCACCACGACGGCCATCTCGGTGGCGTGCTCGCGGAGCTCGCGCAGCACGGTGCGGAGACCGGCCGCCTCGGGCACCACGAACACCTCGTGGGCCAGTGACCCGACGCTGACGCTGTCGTACTCGCGCGGCGACACCCCCAGGAGGTCCTTCGCGTGCACGATCCCGCGGATGGTGCCTTCGTCGTCGAGTACGGGGAACCGCGAGTGCGCCGACACCATGAGGTCGCGGAGATCGGCGGCGGTGGCGTCGGCGTCGATCGTGACCGTGCGGTTCCAGGGGATCATGGCGTCGGACGCCTCGAGATCGCCGAAGTCGATCGCCCGGGCGAGCAGTGCCGCCTGTTGGGGCGACAGATGCCCGGTCTCGGCCGAGCTGTCGACGATCAGGTCGAGCTCCTGGGTCGAGACGGCGCCGTGGAGCTCCTGCACCGGTTCGATGCGCAGCGCCCGCAGGAGCCGGTTGGCCGAGCCGTCGAAGAACGTGATGAACGGACCGGCGAACCGCATGAACCACCACGTGGACGGAGCCAGGGCCCTGGCGACGGGTTCCGGCTTGGCGATGGCCAGGTTCTTCGGTGCCAGCTCGCCGAACACCATCTGGGTGACGGTGGCGAGCACGAAGGCGACGGTGAGCGAGACGCCGAACGATGCACCCTCGGGCACACCGAGCTGCTCGAGCAGCGGTTGGATGGCCGCTCCCACGGTGGGCTGGGCGATGAAGCCCACCACCAGCGAGGTGACGGTGATACCGAGCTGCGCGCCCGACAGCATGAAGCTGAGCCGCTGGTGCACCTGGACCGCCCGGACCGACCGGCGATCGCCCTGGTCGGCCAGTTCGGTGAACTTGGAGCGCCGGGCCGCGACGAAGGAGAACTCCGCGGCCACGAAGTACCCGTTGGCGGCGATCAAGCCGAGCACGGCGAGGATGCCGAGGGCAGTCCAAGTCACCGCAGTGCCGTCTCGATCGCCAAGGGTCTGGACATGGGTCGATCGGAACACTATCGACCCCACCGGGCCGTCCGACTCCCACGGCCCGGGCGACGCCCGACAAGATCGCCGGATGGTCAAGCCGATGCACACCACCCACGAGATCGCGTACGACGGTGCGATCGACGCCGATGGGCATGTGATCGAGCCGCCCGATCTGTGGGAGCGCTACATCGATCCGGAGTACCGCGACCGCGCGCTGCGGATCGTGACCGACGAGAACGGCCTCGAGGAGCTCGAGATCGACGGGGAACGGTCGACGATGAGCCGCAACGGGTTCCCCTCCACCCTCGGTGCGATGGGTGAGCCCGACCTGCGGTCGATGCAGCTCGACTCTACACGACGGTCGGGCTGCTCTGGGAGGCCGAGCTGAAGGACCCCGAACTGTCGCAGGCGTACACCCGCGCCTACAACCGCTGGATCTGCGAGTTCTGCGCGGACAGCCCGCGCCTGGTCCCGACGGCCCACCTGTCGTTGTCGGACCCGGTCGCCGCGGCCAGGGAGCTGGAGCGGGCCGTGGGTGAGGGGGCCAAGGGCGCCTACGTCGCGCCGTTCACCCACGACGCCCGTCCGCTGGGGCACCCCGACAACCACGTGGTGTTCGCCGCCGCGCAGGACCTCGGCGTGCCGTTCGCCATCCACCCCACGTTCGAGCCCCAGTGGACGAAGGGGTCGCGGATGGGGTCATGGGAGAACGTCAAGCAGCTCCGTCTGCTCGCGTCGGTGACGGCGTCGGACGGGGTGCGCCACCAGTTCACGACGTTGTTCGACTACGGCGTGTTCGACCTGTTCCCCTCACTCGAGGTGCTCGTTCTCGAGTCGGGTGGCGGCTGGATCGGGTACTGGCTCGACCGCATCGACGCCGTGTACGGCCACACCTTCATCGGCGAGCGCGTGCCGCTGAAGGAGAAGCCGAGCGACTACTTCCGCGAGCGGATCTGGATCTCGT
>REDU01000082.1 GCA_007693335.1 Ilumatobacter sp.
GTCCCGACATCGTGTGCGTGTTCGGCGCCGACCACATCTACCGGATGGACCCGCGCCAGATGGTCGATCATCACGTCGAGACCGATGCGGGTGTCACGGTGGCTGCGATCCCGGTGCCCAAGCACGAAGCGGTCGACTTCGGCGTGATCGAGGCCGACGACCAGGGCAAGATCGTCGAGTTCCACGAGAAGTCGCCGAACCCGCCCACGATGGTGGGCGACGACTCCAGGTGCCTCGCGAGCATGGGCAACTACGTGTTCGACACCCAGACCCTGATCGACGTGGTCACCCCTCGGGACGACCAGTACACCGATCTCGGGAGCCATGTGATCCCCGCGCTCACGTCGGCCGGGGTGGCGCAGGTGTACGACTTCAGCACCAACATCGTGCCGGGTCAGGACGAACGCGAACGTGGCTACTGGCGCGACGTCGGGTCGATCGATGCCTACTTCGACGCCAACATGGATCTCATCGCGCCCGTGCCGGTCTTCAACCTCTACAACGAAAAATGGCCGGTCTACACCAACCGTCGGGCACTGCCGCCGGCAAAGGTGTCACGGGGTGTGGGCGGCGAGCCCGCCTACGTCGACGGCAGTCTGCTGTGCCAAGGCTCGATCGTCTCGGGAGCTCATGTCGAGCGATCGATCATCGGCCCCGGCTCGTTCATCGATCACGACGCCCACGTGACCGAGTCGATCATCTTCCCGGGTGTGCACGTGGGCGCAGGTGCACGGCTCCACCGCACGATCATCGACAAGAACGTGATCATCCCCGACTGGTACCGCATCGGGCTCGAGCCGGAGGTCGATGCCGAGCGCTACAGCGTCAGCCCGAGCGGCATCACGGTGGTCGAGAAGGACCGCCGTCTCGGTAACTGACGGCGTCGCCTCAGGTACCCGCCAACTCGGCCACGACCGGTGCGAAGGCGTCGATCTCGTCGGGTCCGACGATCACGTAGCTGAAACCCCAGCGCTCGCGTCGCGCCCGCAGATCGTCCACCAGCTTCGACGGCGGACCCACGAGCGCGAAGGGCGACTCGTCGATCATCGAGCGCTCGACGCCGATCATGTCAGCGATGCCCTGGCTCGCGGTGTCGGCGTCGTCGGTCACCGAGACCATGAACACCCTGACGTTCATCTCGATGTCGGTCATCCGGTCGCCGGCGGCCTCGCGGACCACGTCGACCTTGGCGTCGACGGCCTCCGCGGTCATCGTCGAGATCGCGTCCGGACCCACGGCACCAGCGGTGAGCGTGGCATTGATCCCCACGATGTCCGCGTACCGCGCGGCGATTCCGAGCACCCTCGGGCCGCCACCGCCGATGAGGATCGGGGGGCGCGGCGACTGGACGGGGAGCGGGAGACCGTCGTAGTCGGTCACCTGGTAGTGCTCACCCTCGAACGTGAACGGCCCCGGGGCGAGGGCGCCCTCGATGATCTGCAGACCCTCCACGAACCGATCGACGCGAACGCCGGGCCGGTCGTAGGGGATACCCGACTGTTCGTAGTCGCTGGTCATCCATCCGGCGCCGAGGCCGATCTCGAGCCGGCCGTCGCTGAGCACGTCGAGGGTGGCGAGCTCCTTGGCCAGCACGACGGGGTGCTTGTAGTCGTTGTCGAACACGAGTGCGCCGAACCGCAGCGTCGTGGTGGCATCGGCGATCGCCTGCAGCGCCGGCACCGGAGCGAGCTGATCGGTGAAGTGATCGGGCATGGTGGCCGTGTCGTACCCGAGCGTCTCCAGCTTCCGGGCCATCTCGGTCCAGGCCCGGCGGTCGGTCGCGGACGACACCTGCACCCCGAATCGGAACGGACGATGTGCTGCAGACGGGGCCATGTCCTGACACCGTAGTGGCCGACCTCGTCAGTAGGCTCGGTGATCGTCGTGGGCCGTGTCAGCTGGATCTTCCGTCTCGCCCTGGTGCTCGGTGCGGGCGCGTTGCTCCTGACCGGCACCGTGGTGGCCGTGGCGCCGCGCGTCTGGCTGATCGCCAACGCTCACGAGCAGCAACCCGTCACGCTGCCCGAGTTCCAGCCCCTGGCGCAGCGCACGTACGTGTACGACAACCAGGGCAACGAGATCGCGATCTACCAGCTGGAGAACAGCCAGCCGATCCCACTCGACGAGGTGCCCGACCACGTGATCGACGCGTTCCTCGCCGTGGAGGACAACGAGTTCTGGCGTCACGACGGCGTCAACGTGCGCAGTCTCATGCGCGCCACGCTGTCGAACTTCGCCTCTGACGCGCCCCAGCAGGGGGCATCGACCATCACCATGCAGGTGGTGAAGAACGACTATCTCGCCGGTCTCGAGCGTGACGGCCGGTACAAGATCATGCAGATCCTGTACGCGATGCGGCTCGAGAAGGAGCGTTCGAAAGAGGAGATCATCGAGCGCTACCTGAACACCGTCTTCTTCGGGAACAACAGTTACGGGATCGCGGCGGCGGCCGAGACCTACTTCGGCAAGGAGGTGGCCGACCTCACCTTCATCGAGGCGGCGTTCCTGGCCGGTCTCGTGCGCTCGCCATCGGGGTACGACCCGATCGCCAGCCCCGATCGGAGCAGGGCGCGGTTCGTGCAGGTGCTCGCCCGCCTCAAGGACGACGAGCTCGTCACCGAGGAGGAGGTCGAGGCGCTCACCGAGGGACCGCGAGCCTTCGTGATGCCCGAGCGGGTGCGGTTGCTGCCGACCCGTTCGGTGCAGCGCACCTATTACTCCGAAGCCCTGCGCGAGTACCTGCTCAACGGGTCGACCGTGCTGGGCGAGACCTACGAGGAACGGTTCACCAAGCTGTTCCGCGGTGGCCTCCAGATCCACACCACCCTCGACCCGTTCCTCCAGGCGCAGGCCGAGATCGCGCGCGAGGAGCTGCCACCGAACGTGCAGGGCTTCGACGCCGCCATCGTCTCGCTCGAGACCAGTTCGGGAGCGATCCGGGCGATGGTGGGAGGTCGGGGCTTCGTGCCCGGCCAGAACGAGGTCAACCTCGCGCTCGCACCGAGTCAGACGGGTTCGGCCATCAAGATGTACGTCCTCGCGGCGGCCCTGCAGGCCGGCGCGGTGCCCGATGACATCATCGACGGCCGGCGCGGATGTCGCCTCCCGAACCCGGGCAACAACATCGATCCGGTCTTCGCCATCGACGGTGGGGTGGCTGGTGGGGTGTTCTCGCTGCGCGAGCACACGTACCGGTCGATCAACTGCGCGTTCGCCCGCCTGTCTCAGATCGTCGGCCTGAACCGCGTGGTCGACACCACCTACCGGATGTCGGAGTCGACGTACCTGTACCAGGGGCAGCCGGGGTCCCAGCGTCGCCCCATCGAGCCGTTCGCCAGCTACGCCACGGGGGCCAACGAGATGAGCACCCTCGACATGGCCGTCGGCATGCAGACCATGGCCAACGGCGGCATCCACCACCGCCCCTACTACGTCGAGTACATCGACGACTCCGACGGGGCGCGGGTGTACACCCACCTGAGCGCCGGTAACCGGGTGCTCGACGAGAGTGTCGCGCTCACCGCCATCGACATCATGAAAGACACCCTCACCGTCGGCACCGGACGACGGGAACTCGGCGAGTTCGCAGCGCAGCGTCCGGCCTCGGGCAAGACCGGCACGCAGCAGAGCAACACCACGGCGTTCTTCGTCGGCGCCACCACGTTCCTCACCACCGCCGTGCTGGTACGTGATCCCGACCGGTACACGGCGATGGTCAACGTGCCCGAGTTCGACGTGCCACGGGTGCAGGGCGGGACCTACCCGGCCCGGATCTGGGGCGCATTCATGGAGCCGGCTCATGCGTTCGAGCCCGTGGTCGACTGGAACGAGCCGCCAGCCCCCGCCCGCCCCGCCGCTCGTCTGTACCTGCCCGGCAACGAGTGTCTGTACCGTCGGGTCTCCGCCCCGGCGCCCGCCCCCGAGCCCGAGCCCGCCGTCGAGGTGGGCAGCGTGGGCGACGTCACCCAGCAAGAGGAGCCACCCGTGGACCAGACCCCTCCGAACGGCACCGTGCCCGACGACGAGCCGCCGGCGCCGGCGCCGGCGCCACGCGTCACGAGGCTCGTGGCGATCGAGAGCGGCACCACCATCCCACCCGACAATCTCGATCCGTACCATCCGCTGCCGTCCGTCCCCACCAACGTGACGGTCTCACCGTGCTGACCGACCGCCTCCTCGAGCTCCAGGACATCGACACCGCCGCCGACCGGCTCCGTCACCGGGCGGCCAGCCTGCCGGAGATGACCGCCGCATCCCGTGCGCGACAGGCGCTGGCCGACTGGGAAGCCACCGACGTGGCACTCCGCAGTCGGCTCGACGAGCTCGGACGTGACATCGAGGCGGCCGAGGCTGAGTCGGCCGAGATCGACCGTCACCGCGACCGGCTGCAGGCGCAGATGCGCACGGTGATCGCGCCGCGCGAGGCCGAGGCACTCCAGCACGAGATCGCCACGCTCGCGGAGCGCCGCAGCGAACTCGACGATCGCGGTCTCGCAGCGCTCGAGGAGCAGTCCGACGTCGACGACACCCTCGTCGGTCATCTCGAGCAGGAGTCGTCGCTCCGCCAGACGCTCGAGGTGGCCGACGCGGCCCTGGCCGTGGTGCAGGCCGACATCGAGCGGGAGCTCGCCGATCTGGAACAACGGCGAGAGGGCGCCCGTGAGGTGGTCGACACCACCACGCTGGCCCGCTACGACCGACTCCGCGACCATCACGGCGTCGCGGTCGCCCGCCTCGTCGGCCACCGCTGCGACGGCTGTCATCTCGATCTCTCGCCCGCCGAGGTCGATATCGTCAAGGCGGCCCCCGAGGGTGAGCCGGCGGCGTGTCCTCAGTGCGACCGCATGCTGATTCGCTGACCGGTCGTCGTCGTGTTCCTCTGGTTCATCGGGACCTCGATCGTCACCATCTGGTACGTGTTCCGCGATCCGCGCTTCGACTATCGCCTGTTGGTGGTCGGATCGGTGCTGCCACCCGCGGTCGATGGGTGGTTCGGTGGGGCACGCTTCATGCACAGCCTGGCGGTGAGCGTCGGGTTGTTGGCGCTCGTGATGCTCATCACCACCGGTCGCCGGCCGATCCGTCGAACGCTGCTCGGCCTGCCGCTGGGCACGCTGCTCCACCTCGTCTACACGGGCGCCTGGACCGACACCACGGTCTTCTGGTGGCCGTTCAGCGGCTGGGGCTTCGGCGACGCCCCACTGCCCGTCGCGTCGAGGGGATGGTGGAATCTCGTACTCGAGGTGATCGGTGCTGCGCTCGTGGTGTGGATCTGGCGCTCGGCGGGCCTGGCGACACCCGAGGCGCGCCGTCGACTGTGGTCGACCGGACAGCTCTGGTTCGCGGCACGACCGGGGCCGTGATCAGTCCGGTGTGGTTCACTGTGGCTCGATGCTGATCCTCGTCCGTCACGGCCGTACGGCCGCCAACGCCGCTGGTCTCCTGCAGGGACGGCTCGATCAGCCGCTCGACGAGGTGGGCGAGCGGCAGGCCGCAGCGGTGGCCGGGTTCGTCCACACGCGGGTCGACGGGCGGATCGACGAGGTGGTGTGCAGCCCACTCCTGCGTGCCCGCCAGACGGCCGATGCTTTCGAGTTGTCCCCCACGGTGGACGATCGTTGGCTCGAGCTCTCCTACGGGGTGTACGAGGGGGTGCCGCACGCCGATGTTCCCTCGGAGGTCTGGAACGAGTGGCGGCGCGATCCCGAGTTCGTCCCCGAGAACGGCGAATCGCTCGCAGCGCTCGATCGACGGGTGCGTGATGCCTGTGACGACATGGTCGAGCGAGCCACCGGCCGCAACGTCGTGGTCGTGAGCCACGTCTCGCCGATGAAGTCGGCCGTCGCGTGGTCGCTCGATGTCGACGTGAGGATCTCCTGGCGGAGCCACCTGTCGCACGCGTCGGTGTGTCGCATCGACATGCGACCCCACGGCCCCGTCCTGTTGACGTTCAACGAAACCGTGCGCTGACCCCGGTTTCGCACAGGGTTCATCGGCGTGGTGACGGTGATAGTGGTGAATGACACATGTCGACGCGTACAGTGTTGGTCGACGTCGCCTCGGCCCCGGTCTCCGCCGGCCGGTGCGGCCGAGGCGGCGTCACATCAGTCTCAAGTAGGCGCGTGTCCCCGCCGATGAATTGTTGTCGGCCGTCACGGTTCCAGGCGGAGTTGGGTCGTGGCGGCTGACGCTCGCATGGCCATGACGAAACGGCCCCAGCCCTGTCAACGAGGACAGGGGTGGGGCCGTCTCACCGGCCACCACGCCCTACCACCACGGTGCCCGTCGCTCGG
>REDU01000042.1 GCA_007693335.1 Ilumatobacter sp.
CACGACACCGAGTTCGTCGAGCAGCTCTCGCCCACCAAGGTGCTGCTGATGCCCGACGGCGACGTCGACTACTTCAACGAGAGCTGGCTCGAGCTCGTCAGCCTCGCCTGACCGGTTCGCACCGCCGACCACCCGGCTACGGTCGTTGACCATGCGCATCGGCTACTTCGGCGGCACCATCAACGACGGCACGATCGAGGAGGTGATCGCCGAGGCCCGTGACGCCGAGGCGTCCGGGTACTCCTCCTACTGGGCGCCGCAGATCTTCGGACACGACGCACTCACGGTGCTCGCCATCGTGGGCCGGGAGGTGCCGCGCATCGAGCTCGGCACCAGCGTGGTGCCCACGTACCCGCGGCACCCGATGGCGCTCGCGCAGCAGTGCCTCACGGTGAACGCCTCCACCGGCGGTCGGTTGTGCCTCGGTATCGGCCTCAGCCATCAGATCGTGATCGAGCAGATGATGGGCATGAGCTTCGACAAGCCGGTGCGGCACATGCGCGAGTACCTCGACGTGCTCGGACCGATGTCGCGTGGGGAGACCGTGCACGCCGACGGCGAGGTGTACCGGGTGCACGGCGCGGTGAACGTGAACGGTGGCAGTCCGTTCCCGATCGTGGTGGCCGCACTCGGCCCGCAGATGCTGAAGGTGGCCGCCGAGCGGGCCGACGGCACCATCACGTGGTGCACCGGCCCGAAGACCTTGGGCGAGCACACCATCCCGACCATCGTCGCTGCCGCCGAGGCGGCCGACCGCCCGGCACCCCGGGTCGTGGCCGCGCTCCCGGTGTGCGTGACGTCCGAGGTCGCGGCCGCACACGAGCGCGCTGCTGAGGTGTTCGCGATCTACGGGCAACTCCCGAGCTACCGGGCGATGCTCGACCGTGAGGGTGCAGCGGGTCCCGCCGACATCGCCATCGTCGGGAGTGCCGAGGAGGTGGTCGACCGGGTGGGCGCGCTGGCCGGCATCGGCGTGACCGACTTCGCGGCGGTGTCGTTCCCCGGCAGCCCCGACGAGGCGCACGACACCCGCGATGCGCTCGCCGCCCTGATCGGCTGACGGACACCGAGATGAGCGAGGCGGCACCGTTCCGGGTGGACGTGGCGGCGGGCATCGCCACCATCACGATCGACCATCCCCCGATCAACCTGATGACGGTGCCGATGTTCCTCGGTCTCGCCGAGACGATCGGGCAACTCGCCGTCGACGACGACGTCCGCGTGGTGGTCACCCGGTCGGCCAACCCGGAGTGGTTCATCGCCCACTTCGACGTGGCCGCGATCCTCGGGTTCCCCACCGAGGCCTCGGCACCAGCGTCCGACCTCAACGCGTTCCATCGCATGTGCGAGGCCCTGCGCACGATGCCCAAGCCCACCATCGCCGTGATCGAAGGCCGGGTGGGCGGTGGTGGGAGTGAGCTGTCGCTCAGCTGCGACATGCGCTTCGCCACGCCCGCCGCGGTCTTCAACCAACCGGAGGTCGCGCTCGGCATCATCCCCGGAGGGAGCGGGACCGTACGGCTCCCACGGCTGATCGGTCGGGCCCGGGCGCTCGAGGTGATCCTCGGTTGCGACGACGTCGACGCCCACACGGCGGAGCGTTGGGGCTGGGTCAACCGGGTGCTGGAGCCGGCCGATCTCGACCCCTTCGTCCACCGCCTCTGCGCCCGTCTGGCCTCGTTCCCCGCTCACGCAGTGGCGGCCGCCAAGGCGTCGGTGCTGCGGGCCGACGGAGACCTCACCGCCGACCTGCTCGCCGAGGGCGACGCGTTCGCAGCCACCCTCGGCGTGCCCTCCACCCGCGCCACCATGGAACGGTTCCTCGACCTCGGTGGACAGACCCCGGCGGGTGAGCGTCGGCTCGGTGACCTCGCCGCCGAGCTGGCGGACGAGCCGGACTGAGCCGGACTGATCCGGACTGATCCGGCCGGTGGGCGGGCTCAGCGCACCGAGACCGGCGAGCCGGCCTCCGCCCGCACCTGCTCGAAGAAGTCGTTGCCCTTGTCGTCCACCACGATGAACGCCGGGAAGTCGACCACGTCGATCTTCCACACGGCTTCCATGCCGAGCTCGGGGTACTCGAGCACCTCGACCTTGGTGATGTTGTCGAGCGCGAGACGCGCGGCCGGTCCGCCGATCGAACCGAGGTAGAAGCCGCCGTGGGTGTTGCAGGCCGCGGTGACCTGCGGCGACCGGTTGCCCTTGGCCAACATCACGTGGCTGCCGCCAGCGGCCTGGAACTGCTCGACGTAGCTGTCCATCCGGCCGGCGGTCGTGGGCCCGAACGACCCCGACGCGTAGCCCTCCGGGGTCTTGGCCGGCCCGGCGTAGTACACGCACATGTCGCGCAGGTAGTCGGGCATCGGCTCGCCGGCGTCGAGCCGCTCCTTGATCTTGGCGTGGGCGATGTCGCGTGCCACCACCATCGGCCCGGTCAGCATCACCCGGGTGCGCACCGGGTACTTCGACAGCTCGGCACGGATGTCGGCCATCGGCCGGGTGAGGTCGATGCGGACCACGGTGGTGTCGTCGAGATCTTCGTGGGTGACGTCGGGGAGGAAGCGGGCCGGATCGCGTTCGAGGTCCTCGAGGAAGACGCCGTCGCGGGTGATCTTGCCGAGCGCCTGGCGATCGGCCGAGCACGACACGGCGATACCCACCGGGCAGCTCGCACCGTGGCGCGGGAGTCGGATGATGCGCACGTCGTGGCAGAAGTACTTGCCGCCGAACTGGGCGCCGATACCGGTGGTCTGGGCGAGGTGCAGCACCTTGGCCTCGAGGTCGAGGTCGCGGAAGCCGTGCCCGAGTTCGGACCCCTCGGTGGGGAGTGAGTCGAGGTAGCGGGTGGAGGCCAGCTTGGCGGTCTCGACGGCGAACTCGGCCGACGTGCCGCCGATCACCACCGCGAGGTGGTACGGCGGGCAGGCGGCGGTGCCGAGGGACTGCAGCTTGTCGAACAGCCACGGCAGCAGGCGGTCTTCGTTCAGCAGTGCCTTGGTCTCCTGGTAGAGGTAACTCTTGTTGGCGCTGCCGCCGCCCTTGGCCATGAACAGGAACTTGTAGGAGTCGTCGGCGGTGGCGGAGATCTTGATCTCCGCGGGCAGGTTGGTGCCGGTGTTCTTCTCGTCGTACATGGTGAGCGGCGCGAGTTGGCTGTAGCGCAGGTTGCTCGTGAGGTACGTCTGCCGGATGCCGGCCGCGATGGCGCGCTCGTCGTCGCCGCCGGTGAACACGAACTGTCCCTTCTTCGCCTTCACGATCGCGGTGCCGGTGTCCTGGCACATCGGGAGCACGCCGCCGGCCGAGATCGCGGCGTTCTTGAGCAGATCGGTGGCCACGAACCGGTCGTTGGCGCTGGCCTCCGGGTCGTCGAGGATGTCGCGCAACTGTTGGAGGTGGCCGGACCGCAGGAAGTGGGCGATGTCGTGCATCGCCTCGGCCGTGAGCCGGGTGATGGCCTCCGGGTCGACCTTCAGGAACGTGCCCTCCGGTGTCTCGAACGTCGACACGCCCTCCGCGGTGACGAGCCGATACGGCGTGTCGTCGGCACCCAACGGCAACAGCGTGGTGAAGGTGGCGTCGATGTCGGACTCCGGGACGGGAACGGGGGCGTCGGCCATGGAGGAAAACCCTAGGTCGCAGGTGCCTCCGGGACAGCTTCCACGCGCGAGACTTCACCACAGAGGACGGGAGGATCGAGGTGGCGCTGAGCGACCCTGCGATCGATCACACGATGACAGCGAAGCGGCTCGACCGTCTCGTCCCGCGGGTCGTCCTCGACTGGATCGCCGACGAACCCGATCGTCGATGGCGCGAGGTCGAGGGCACGATGCTGTTCGCTGACATCTCGGGGTTCACGGCGTTGTCCGAGCGGTTGGCGACGCGGGGCCGCTACGGCACCGAGGAGCTGGTGGAGACACTGAGCCGGGTGTTCGGCGGGATGCTCGACATCACGGCCGGCCATGGTGGACAACTGCTCAAGTTCGGCGGCGACGCACTTCTGCTGATGTTCACCGGCCCCGACCACGCCCGCCACGCGGCCTCGGCGGCGGTCGAGATGCGCCAGGATCTGCGCCGTTCGTCGGAGATCCCGACCTCGGTCGGCAAGCTGAACCTCGCGATCTCGATGGGGGCCCACTCCGGCACCTTCCAGCTGTTCCTCGTGGGCGATCCCTGTCCGCAGCTCGTCGTGCTCGGTCCGGACCTCACGGCCACCATGTCGGCCGAGACGGCCGCCGTGGCCGGGCAGATCGTGGTCTCGCCCGCCACCGCGGCGCTGCTCGGCCCGACGGCCACCCGACCACGCGACGACGGCGAATTGCTGCTCCGCTGGCGCAAACGCACGATCGAGCCGTCCGTGCCGCCGCCCCGGCGGGACACCGATGCCGAGGCAGCGCGTGCCACGATCCCGTCGATCATGGCGACGGCGCTCGAGGGCGGCCCACCCGATCCGCTGCACCGCATCGTCACGATGGCGTTCTTCAAGTTCAAGGGCACCGACGAACTGCTCGCTGCCGAAGGTCCCGACGGCGTGGCCGAGGCGCTGCACACCACGCTCTCGATCGCCCAGGCGGCGTTCGCCGCCGAGGACATCGCCCTGCTCTGCGTCGACGTCGACGCGAACGGCGGGAAGCTCGTCTGCAGCTCAGGGGTGCCGTTGACGAGCGAGGACGACGAGGGGCGCATGCTGCGCGCTGCCCGTTCGGTGATCGACGGTGGAACGCCGCTGCCGTTGCGGGTGGGCATCAACCGGGGTCATGTGTTCGCCGGTGAGCTCGGCACCGCCGACCAGGCGATGTACTCGACCATGGGCGACACCGTGAACACTGCCGCGCGGATCATGGTGACGGCCGGGCCGGGCGTGATCCACGCCCATCCGGCGGTGCTCGACCATGCCCGTACCCGGTACCGCACCGAGCCCGAAGGGCCGTTCACGTTCAAGGGCAAGGCGCAACCACAGGTCGTGTACCGGGTGGAGGAAGAGCTCGGTCCCCGCGAGGTGGTCGACCGCGACCACCTGCCCTTCCTCGGGCGCGAGAACGAACTGGCGACGCTGCGCCCGCAGGTCGACGAGCTCTGCCAGGGTCGTGGAGGCGTGGTGACGCTCGTGGGCGCGGCGGGACTCGGTAAGTCGCGCCTCATCCGTGAGGCGTTGAACGTTGCTGAGTCGATCCGCACGGTGTCGATGCACGCCGAGCCCTACGGCGCCACGAACAGCTATCGAGTGGTACGCGATCCGTTCCGGGCCCTGTTCGGAGTCGGTCATGGCGACGCGATCGAGATGGCCGATGCGCTCCGCGGCACGGTTCGGCGGGTGGCGCCGCACCTCGAGTCGTTCCTGCCGCTCGTCGGCGACGTACTGAAGCTCGACGTGGGCGAGACCCCCGAGGTCGCCGTGATCGCTCCCCAGTTCCGCGCCGATCGCACGGCCGACGTCGTGGTGGAGCTGCTGGGTGCGATCCACGACGGTCCGCTCGTCGTCGTGGCCGAGGACATGCACTGGGCCGACGAGTCCTCGGCGTTCCTGCTCAGCCGGATCGCGGGGGCCACCGTCGAGCGTCCGTGGCTGGTGGTGTCGGCGCGCCGTGACGAGGAGGGCGGCTTCACCACCGACCTCGGTGTCGTCATCCAGCTCGATCCGCTCCCCGACGACACCGTCCGGAAGCTCGCCATCGAAGCCACCGAGGCGAGGCCGTTGCGGCCCCACGAACTCGAACAGGTGGTCGCCCGCGCTGCCGGCAGTCCGCTGTTCGTCGGTGAGCTCATCGCGGTGCTGCAGGAGCTGGGTTCGCTCGATGCGGTGCCGGAGTCGCTGCAGGGAACGCTCGCAGCGCAGGTCGACGCGCTCGATCCGCTCTCACGGCGTGTGTTGTCGTATGCGTCGGTGCTGGGTCGGAGCTTCCGTCGGTCGGTGGTCGACGAGCTCCTGCGCCGCGAGGGCCTCAAGCTCGATGCCGCCACCGTCGCCCAGCTGAGCCGCTTCATCGACGCCGACGGACCGCTCCGTTACCGTTTCAAGAACGGGCTGGTGTGCGACGTGGTCTACGACAGCCTCGGCTACCGGATGCGCGCGCATCTGCACCGTCAGGCCGGTGAGGCGTTCGAGCAGCTGAGCACCGACCTCGAGGCCGACGCCCCCACGCTGTCGCTGCACTACTCACAGGCCGGCGACCACGAGCGCACCTACCGCTACGCCACCTTGGCGGCCAACCGTGCCGAACGCGCCTACGCCAGTGCCGAGGCAGCCGTCCACTACGAGCGAGCGATCGACGCGGCGCGCCGCCTC
>REDU01000139.1 GCA_007693335.1 Ilumatobacter sp.
CCCAGCGCGCGGTCAGCGGGTTCGGGTACCGGCGATGGCCTTGAGGATCAGCAGGAAGACGCACGCGCCGATGAAGGCCACGCCGATCGACGGCAGGTTGAATCCGTCGACCGCGGCGTCGCGGTCGGTCACCAACGAAAAGAGCGCCCCACCGACCAGGGCGCCGATGATGCCGATCACGATCGTGTAGAGGCATCCGGCGCGATCGTCCTGGATCACCTTGCGCGCCAGCCAGCCGGCCACCAGACCCACGAAGATCCAACCGATCAGATTCATGACGGAGACGGTAGTCGACACCCGTCGGGTGCCCACCCGGCCGCTCGGCGTGCGATCGTGGCGACGTGATGACCGCGAACGAGGATGCCGTGATGACCGCCACGACCGCCACGACCGCCCCGACCGCGTGCACGCCGTGACCGGCCGGCTGACGGTGATCGGCGATCTCGTCGAGGACGTCGTGGTGTGGACGGCGGGCGAGGCGCGTCACGGCACCGACAACCCGTCCACCATCACCCGCTCCCGCGGTGGCAGCGCGGCGAACGTGGCAGCCTGCGCCGCGGCGCTGGTCGCGACCCGCTTCATCGGCCGCGTGGGTGACGACCCGACCGGTGACCGGTTGACGGCGGAGCTCGGTGCCAGGGGCGTGGAGATGCTGGTGCAACGCGGCGGCCGTACGGGCACCGTGGTCGTGTTGGTGGATCACACTGCCGAGCGCACGATGTTCAACGATCGGGCGGCGTCAGCGGAGCTCACGGACGTGGACGATGGGTGGTTCGCCGGCACCGCGGCCCTGCACGTTCCCGCCTACGGATTGGCGACCGAGCCGATGAGATCGGCACTCCTCGCCGCGGCTCGCGCCGTGACGACCGGGGGGGCGATGGTCAGTGTCGACCTCTCGGCCGTGACGGTGATGGAGTCGATCGGTGTCCCGACCTTCGCTGCGCTGCTCGATCAGATGTCGCCGTCGGTGGTGTTCGCGAACCGTGAGGAGGCCGAGGTGCTCGACCTGCTCGGCACACCCCCGGTGGCCGGTCGGCTCCACGTGGTGAAGGACGGTCCCCGTCCGGCCGTCGTGGTGCGATCGGACGGCGGTCGGGCAGTGGTGCCCGCGGTGCCGGTCGACCCGGTGGTCGACACCACGGGCGCAGGCGATGCGTTCGCGGCCGGCTATCTGGCCGCGGCGATCCGGGGTGCCGAACCGACGGATGCGTGCGCGGCGGGCCATCGCCGGGCAGCGACCGTGCTCGGTATGTGGGGCGCCGACCCGGGCCTCACGCCGGCCGGGTAGTCGCGTCGGGGTGATCGAGGCGGTCGAGCGCGGCGGTGGCCATCGACGACAGCAACTCGATCATGCGGGCACGGGGGAGACGGGTGCTGAACGGGGTCGAGTTGATCAGTCCGAAGGTCGCGTGCACGGCAGCGATGGCCGTCCGTCGATCGATCGTGGGCGATCGGTCGAGCACGGCGTCCACCCAGAGCGACACGTAGCGGGCCTGGAGTCGACGCACACGGGCCTGGTCGGCGGGCCGTGCATGGATCAGGTCGCGGAAGTGCACCGTGATGAGCGATCGGTCGTCCACCGCGAACTCGCAGTGGAACGCGATCAGATGAGCGAGGGCATCGTCCGGGTACTCGAGTGTGAGGCGGGTGCCGCCGTCGAGCAGGTGCTGGCTGATGCTCACGAGCATCTCGCCGAGCAGCGCCTCCTTGCCCCGGAAGTGGTGGTAGAGGGCGGGGCCCGACACCCCCGCCGCCTCGCCGATGTGATCGACGGTGACGTTGGCGAACCCCCGCGCGGCGAACAGGTCGGCCGCGATCGCCATGAGCTCGAGTCGCCGGCTCCGGGTGGCGGTGCGGGTCGGATGAGGGGCGGTGGTCATGGGTCGGTCGTGCTGTGGCTGCTGGACCGCCACCTTAGTGTGCGTTAAGGTCGGGGGTCCATGGTGTTGGGGACGCGTGCCGATCCGTCGTCGGAGGAGTTCCGTCGCAACGTGGCGCACCACGCTGCGCTCGCGAGCGACCTGCGTGCCGAGCTCGCACGCGCCGCGCTGGGCGGACCCGAAGCGAGCCGCATCCGCCACGTCGAGCGCGGCAAGCTGTTGCCACGGGATCGCGTCGATGCGCTGGTCGACCCCGGATCGCCGTTCCTCGAGCTGTCTCCGCTGGCCGCACACGGGATGTACGACGACCAGATCCCCGGTGCGGGCATCATCACCGGCGTGGGCCTGGTGGTCGGGCGACGCTGTGTGATCGTGGCCAACGACGCCACCGTGAAGGGCGGTACGTACCACCCGATCACGGTGAAGAAGCACCTGCGCGCCCAGGAGGTGGCCCGCGAGAACCGGCTGCCGTGCATCTACCTCGTGGACTCGGGCGGTGCGTATCTGCCGGAGCAGGACCAGGTGTTCCCCGATCGTGACCACTTCGGCCGGATCTTCTACAACCAGGCCACCATGTCGGGCCTCGGGATCCCGCAGATCGCAGCGGTGATGGGATCGTGCACCGCCGGAGGCGCGTACGTGCCGGCCATGAGCGACGAAGCGGTGATCGTGCGCGACCAGGGCACGATCTTCCTCGGCGGACCCCCGCTCGTGAAGGCCGCCACGGGTGAGGTCGTGACCGCTGAGGAGCTGGGCGGCGGCCACCTCCACTCGGCCGTGTCGGGTGTGACCGACCATCTGGCCGACGACGACGCCCACGCGCTGCGCATCGTGCGCGACATCGTCGCCACCACGCCGATGCCGTTGCCGCCACCGTGGAGCTCGTCGATGGAGCCGGTGGTCGACCCGGTGGTCGACCCCGGTCAGCTCACCGGCGTGGTGTCGGCCGACGAGCGCACGCCGTACGACGTGCACGAGGTGATCGCCCGCCTCGTCGACGGCAGCCGCTTCCACGAGTTCAAACAGGAGTACGGCTCCACGCTCGTGACCGGCTTCGCCCACCTGTGGGGTCACCCCGTCGGCATCGTCGCCAACAACGGGGTGCTCTTCTCCGAGTCGGCCATGAAGGGCGCCCACTTCATCGAGCTCTGCGATCAGCGGCGGATCCCGCTGGTGTTCCTGCAGAACATCACCGGGTTCATGGTGGGGCGCGAGTACGAGGCAGGAGGCATCGCCAAGCACGGCGCCAAGATGGTGACAGCGGTCGCCTGTGCACGCGTCCCGAAGTTCACGGTCATCATCGGCGGTTCGTACGGGGCGGGCAACTACAGCATGTGCGGCCGCTCCTACTCGCCGCGGTTCCTGTGGCTGTGGCCCAACGCCCGCATCTCGGTGATGGGCGGCGAGCAGGCGGCATCGGTGCTCGCCACCGTGCGCCGCGATCAGCTCGAGGGCGCCGGCGACGAGTGGTCGGCGGCCGACGAGGCCGAGTTCAAGGCACCCATCCGCGACCAGTACGAACGCCAGGGGCACCCGTACTACGCCACGGCGCGCCTGTGGGACGACGGTGTGATCGACCCGGCCGACACCCGCACCGTGCTGGGTCTGGCCCTGGGCGTGGCCGGTCAGGCTCCGCTGCCGCCCATCGAGCGCGGGATCTTCCGGATGTGAGCGGCGCGACCGGCTCCCCACCGTTCCGTACCGTGATGATCGCCAACCGCGGCGAGATCGCGGTGCGCATCATCGCGACGCTCCGCCGGCTCGGTATCCGTTCTGCCGCGGTGTACAGCGATCCCGACCGTGACGCACCCCACGTGCGCGCTGCCGACGTGGCCGTACGTATCGGTCCGGCTGCATCGGCCGAGAGCTATCTGCACGTCGAGCGTCTGATCTCGGCGGCGCGGTCGGTGGGGGCGGACGCGGTGCACCCGGGCTACGGGTTCGTGTCGGAGCACACCGGCTTCGCCCGAGCGTGCGCCGAAGCCGGCATCGTGTTCATCGGGCCGCCACCCGGGGCGATCGACGCGATGGGCGACAAGATCCGCGCCAAGAAGATGGTGTCGGCGGCCGGGGTGCCGGTCGTACCGGGACGGGCCGACCCGAACCTGTCCGACGCCGACCTGCGTGAAGCAGCGATCGACGTCGGTTTCCCGGTGTTGCTCAAGCCGTCGGCCGGCGGGGGCGGCAAGGGCATGCGACGCGTCGACCATCCCGCCGGTCTCGACGACGCCATCGCATCGGCCCGCCGGGAGGCCGCCGGTGCGTTCGGCGACGACACGCTCTTCGTCGAGCGGTTCGTGTCCCGCCCCCGCCACATCGAGATCCAGGTGCTCCTCGACGCGCACGGTGGCGCCGTGCACCTCGGTGAGCGCGAGTGCAGCCTGCAGCGTCGCCACCAGAAGATCGTCGAGGAGGCACCATCGGTGCTGCTCACCCCCGAGCGTCGCTCGGCGATGGGCGGGCAGGCGTTGGCCGCCGCCCGGGCGTGCGGCTACACCAATGCGGGCACCGTCGAGTTCATCGTGTCGGCCGACCGTCCCGACGAACCGTTCTTCATGGAGATGAACACCCGGTTGCAGGTGGAGCACCCCGTGACCGAGATGGTGTGGGGACTCGACCTGGTCGAACAGCAACTGCGGGTGGCCGCCGGTGAGCCGCTCGCGTTCGCGCAGGACGATCTCCGACCCGAGGGTCACGCGATCGAGGTCCGGCTCTACGCGGAGGACCCGGCCGCCGGGTTCGTGCCATCGCCCGGCCGGATCGCTGCGCTCACCCTTCCGGCTCCCGACCGTCACGTCCGGGTCGACTCCGGTGTTGCTGCCGGTCAGACCGTCGGCACCGAGTACGACCCGATGCTCGCCAAGGTGATCGCCTGGGGTGCCGATCGAGCCGCCGCGCTCTCCCGGCTCCACACCGCACTGGCCGATGTGCACGTGGCGGGCATCATCACCAACGCCGGCTTCCTCCGTCGTCTCCTGGCTCTCGACGAGGTCGTGTCCGGTGATCTCGACACCGATCTCGTCGAGCGTCGCCTCGACGAGCTCACCGCCCGGACGCTCGACCACGATGTGGTGGCGGTGGCGGCCCTTGCCGTCGACCACGAGCGCCGGGTCGCGCTCGATCCGTCCGACCCGTGGAACCTCCGCACCGGGTGGCGCCTCGGCGACCACGCGTGGACCGGCTGGCGGGCCACCGTCGACGGCAGCGACGTCAACGTGCACAGCCGTGGCACCGACCGCTCGCGCGAGGTGCGGGTGGACGACGGCCCGGTGATGGTCTGCTCGGTGCACGAACCTCCGGTCGACGACCCGGTGGCCCATCGGGTCGATGCCGTGATCGACGGGCGGCACTGGCGCGGGCGGATCACCCACATCGGCTCCGAGGTGTGGCTCACGTGCGAGGGCGACACGTGGCGGTTCGTCGAGCACGACCCCGTGCGCACCACCCGAGGTGCCATCGGTCCGGTCGAGGGTGTGCTGCGCAGCCCGATGCCCGGCGCGGTCGTGGCGGTGAACGTGGCCGTGGGCGACATCGTGGTCGAGGGACAGGTCGTGGTGGCGGTGGAGGCGATGAAGATGGAACACGCGCTGCGGGCGCCGTTCGCCGGGGTGGTGGCCGAGATGCACGTGACCGCCGGCGCGCAGGTGCAGCTGGGGGCGACCCTGGCGGTGATCACCCCTGAACCGGTGCACGAGACGAGGAACGAGACATGAGCTTCGAGCTGTCCGATGACCACGAGGCGTTCCGCTCGGTGGTGCGCGACTTCGCCGAGCGCGAGCTCGCTCCCCATGTGGCGCGCTGGGACGAGGAGCACCACTTCCCGGTCGAGGTCGTGCACGCCATGGGCGAACTCGGTCTGTTCGGCCTCGTGTTCCCCGAGGAGTGGGGCGGCGGTGGTGGTGACTTCGCCTCGCTCTGCATCGCGATCGAGGAGATCGGCCGGGTCGACCAGTCGATGGGCATCACCCTGTCGGCCGGTGTGGGGTTGGGGGCGAACCCGATCTACCGGTTCGGCACCGAGGAGCAGAAGCAGCGGTGGCTGCCCGATCTGGTGGCCGGTCGCACGCTCGGCGCGTTCGGGCTGACCGAGCCCGGTGCCGGCAGTGATGCGGGTGCCACGACCACGCGCGCCGAACTCCACGGCGACCAGTGGGTGATCAACGGATCGAAGGCGTTCATCACCAACTCGGGCACCTCCATCACGTCGATCGTGACCGTCACCGCGCGCACCGACGCCGGCATCACCAACTTCGTGATCGAGTCCGACACGCCCGGCATGACGATCGAACCGCCGTATCGCAAGCTCGGCTGGCACGCCAGCGACACTCACGGCATCGCCCTCGACGACTGTCGGGTGCCCGCCTCGCATCTGCTCGGTGAACCGGGCAAGGGCTTCCGCAACTTCCTCTCGATCCTCGACGACGGCCGCATCGCCATCTCGGCGCTCGCGCTCGGCTGTGCCCGGGCATGCCTCGAGATGTCGGTCGAGTACGCGGGCGAGCGGATCGCGTTCGACCGGCCCATCGGCGCCAACCAGGCCGTGGCGTTCTCGCTGGCCGATCTCGCCGTGGCGGTCGAGAACGCGCACAACCTCACCTACAAGGCGGCGTGGCTCAAGGACCAGGGGCGCGACATCGGGCGGGCGGCGGCCATCGCCAAGCTGTACACCACCGAGGCGGCGGTCACGGCCACGCGGGTGGCCACGCAGGTGTTCGGCGGTGCCGGCTTCATCGAGGAGACGCCGGTGGCCCGGTTCTACCGCGATGCCAAGATCCTCGAGATCGGTGAGGGCACCAGCGAGATCCAACGACTCGTGATCGCACGTTCGCTCGGTCTCCCTGTGGTCTAATTGCGCCGTGCAAGACATCGTCGTCGGAGTTCTGGCCATCGCCGTCGGAGCGCTCTTCTGCTTCCGCGGCTACCTCGCCATGCGGGTCATCATCCCGATCTGGGGTGCGTTCGTCGGGTTCTTCGTCGGTGCCGCACTGGTCGCGGCGTTGACCGACGCCTCGTTCCTGACCAACCTGCTCGGCTGGATCGTGGGCCTGCTGGTCGCCGTGCTGTTCGGCGCCATCGCGTACCTGTACTACGAGGTGTCGGTGATGATCGTCATGGCGTCGGTGGGCTTCACGCTCGGCACCACGGCGATGGTGGCGCTCGACGTGACGTGGAACTGGCTGATCATCCTGGTGGGGGTGGGCGTGGCGGTCGCGCTGGCGTTCCTGGCCATCGCCGCCGACATCCCCACCGTCTTGCTGGTGGTGCTCACCGCACTCGCCGGTTCGAGCGTCGTGGTGCTCGGGATCATGCTGCTGGTGGGCACCGCCGAGACCGCCGAGTTCCGCACCGAGATCTTCGTCCAGGAGATCGACGACCAGTGGTGGTGGTACGTGATCTACGCCGTGCTCGCCCTCGCCGGCATCATCGCCCAGATCCGAATGGTCGAGAACCTCCGCACGTCGATCCGCGCCTCGTGGGCCGAGGCCGGCGGCAAGCAGATCCGCAAGACCCCCTGACGAACTGTCCGCGGGTTTCGGGTGGTCTCGCCCGCCTGCCACAGACAGTTCGCGGTGTTCCCCTCGGGTCGGTGGCCCAGAAGCGTGCGCGCGCAAGGAAATCGCGACGGTCGGACCTAGCCTGGACCCATGACCACTTCACCCGTGTTGCAGACGGTGCCACTCGGCTTCCAGTGGCCCACGGTCGACCCGTTCCTGTTCTGCGTCCACCACCTCGATCGCTACCCGGCGGCCAATGACCGCTTCGGGCCGTCGGCATCGCTGGCCGGCCGCCCGCTCGGGCAGGATTTCGAGGGCATCGACGGCTGGCGCATGTACCACGGTCAGGTCGTGCCCGGCTTCCCCGCCCACCCGCACCGTGGCTTCGAGACGGTCACGTTCGTGCGCCAGGGACTGGTCGACCACGCCGACTCGCTCGGCGCCGCCGCCCGCTACGGACGTGGCGACGTGCAGTGGATGACCGCCGGGAGCGGCATCGTGCACGCCGAGATGTTCCCGCTGCTCGATCGCGACGAGCCGAACACGGTGGAGCTGTTCCAGATCTGGGTGAACCTGCCCGCGAGCGACAAGATGGTCGACGCCCACTTCTCGATGTCGTGGGACCGCGACATCCCGCGGCTCGTGGTACCTGCGACGCCGGGCGGTGGTCCCGACGCGCCGGCGGCGGAGATCACCGTGATCGCCGGTGCGCTGTCCGACACCACCGTGCCGCCACCCCCGCCGCCGCACTCCTGGGCCGCACGCGCCGACAGCGACGTCGCGATCTGGCACGTCCGCCTCGATGCGGGCGCGCGGTGGACGATGCCAGCGGCCGCCTCTGCCGAGACCGTCCGAGTGCTGTACGTGTTCGAGGGATCGACGCTGAAGGTCGCCGGCGAACCGATCGGTGCGTCCACCGGCGCAGTGCTCGCCACCGGTGTGGACGTGGAGCTCGCTGCCGACGATGCCGTGGAAGCGCTCGTGCTCCAGGGCCGTCCCATCGGCGAGCCCGTCGCCCAGCACGGCCCGTTCGTGATGAACACCCGGGCGGAGATCCAGCAGGCGTTCGACGATTACCAGCGCACGAAGTTCGGTGGTTGGCCCTGGCCGGCCGACGACCCGGTGCACGGCGCCGACGGCACCCGGTTCGCCCGGCACGCCGACGGTCGAGTCGAACACGCCGTTCCTGTGTGACCGGGGGTGGTCGGGTACCGTCGCCCGTCGTGACGAACCCGTCCGCTGCTGCGACCGTCGTCGTCCGGTCGCGTGGGCGTCACCACGTCTCCGGGCTCGCGATCGTCGCCCTCGCGGCCCTGATCTGGAGCACCGGCGGGCTGATCGTCCGGTCGCTCGAGCGTTCCGACACGTGGACCACGATCTTCTACCGCTCGTTGTTCGCGTCGATCTTCCTGGTCGGCTTCGTGGTCGTCCGCGATCGCCGCAGCGCGGTGCGCTCGTTCACCAGCATGGGCCGGGCCAGCCTGCTGGTGGGCGCGTGCTTCGCGACGGCATCGATCTCGCTGGTGGTGGCACTCGGAATGACGAGCGTGGCCAACACGCTCGTCATCATCAGCGCAGCGCCACTGCTGGCGGCCGTCATCGGTCGGGTGGTGCTGGCCGAGGCCGTGAAGCCGCGTACCTGGGTGGCCGCCGCAGTGACCGTGGTGGGGGTCGTGATCATGGTGAGCGGATCCTCGGCCGAGAGCTCGCTACGCGGCGATGCCGTCGCGATGTTGATCCCGGTCGCACTCGCCACGGCGACGGTCACGATCCGGCAGCACCACGAGGTGCTGATGATCCCGGCGATGGCCGTGGGCACGATGATCGCGTTGGTGGTCTCGGTTCCGCTGGTGGGCACGTTCGCCGTCACCCGGCACGACCTCGGCCTGCTGGCGATCTTCGGTGCGGTGCAGCTCGGTCTCGGCCTGGCACTGTTCGCCGTGGGTGCCCGCCGCGCCCCACCGGCCGAGGTGGCACTGATGACACTGCTCGAACCGGTCCTCGGCCCGATCTGGGTGTGGCTGCTGCTCGATGAGTACCCCGGTGCGGCCGTGTTCGTGGGTGGTTCCCTCGTGCTCGGCGCGATGGCGGTGCACACGACGCTCGACCTTCGACGTCGCACCGTCCCCCTCGCTGCGTGACGACCGCCGGGTGGTGGGGCGCGGTCACTCGTATTCGTGTTCGGGGCCCGGGTAGACGCCTGTTTCGACGTCGTTGCGGTAGGCCACGGCGGCGTCGTGCATGATCCGGCCGAGTTCGGCGTAGCGCTTCACGAACTTGGGTACCCGACCGGTGGTGAAGCCGGCCCAGTCGGTCCACACCATGAGCTGACCGTCGCAGTGCGGACCGGCCCCCACGCTGATGGTCGGGATCGTCAGCTCGGCGGTCACGCGGGCCGCGACCTCCGACGGCACCATCTCGAGCACGACGGCGAACGCCCCGGCCTCCTCGACGGCGTGGGCATCCTCGAGCAGGGCATCGGCGCCCTCGCCGCGACCCTGGATGAGGTGCCCACCGAGACCGTGCTCGCTCTGCGGGGTGAACCCGATGTGGGCCATCACCGGGATGCCGGCGCGCACGATGCGTCGGATCTGTTTCGCGCTGCGCACCCCGCCCTCGAGCTTCACGGCGTGGGCCTCGGTCTCTTTCATGAACCGGATGGCCGTGTGCAGTGCGTCGTCGGGGCCGGCCTCGTACGAGCCGAACGGCATGTCGGCCACCACGAACGCCCGCGACGCGCCGCGGACCACGGCACGACACATCGGGATGAGCTCCTCGATCGTGATCGGCAAGGTGGTGTCGTGGCCGAGCACCATGTTGGCGGCCGAGTCGCCCACCAGCAGGAAGTCGATCCCGGCCTGATCGAAGATCGTGGCCGAGAGGTAGTCGTAGCTGGTCAGCCCGGTGAACTTGATGCCCTGTTCCTTGGCCCGCTGGAAGTGGCGGGTGCGGACACGTTTCGGGCCGTCGCTCGCCGTGCTGGCGCCACCGTACGGGGTCTGCTGCTCGGACATCCCCCCACCGTAGGGGACGGCCCGTCGGATCAGGTCACGAACACGCTGCGGCTGGCGGTACTGCCACCGAGCAGCGCCGACACCAGGATCCCGAGTGGGAGCGTGCCGACGTACGACAGCCCGAAATCGAGGTTGCCGATGAAGAGCATGAGTAGCCACGTGGCGGGGAACGTCGAGACGGCGAAGATGACGAAGAACGCGATCGCGAGACGGATCATGGGGACCTCCTTCAGGTCCGGGAGATTCTCCCACCTCGGATTGCAGAGACCGGGGATCGCTCTCGGCCCGCCCCGCAGCGGGCCAAGGTGTCCAACCTGCGCCGTCGGCCGTTCGGCACTGCGTGCGTGCTGTCCGACGAGTGGAACGGCCCATGGGTGCAGGTGGAGGGTCCGACCGAGGTGCTGGATCTCCCCGAGGCGCTCGATCCGCTGGTGGAGTACTACCGGTCGATCGCCGGTGAACACCCCGACCGGGACGAGTACCGCGAGGCCATGCAGCGTCAGGGCAAGAGCCTGATCCGCATGAACATCGAGCGCTGGGGGCCGATCGCCACCGGAGGTTTCCCGGCGCACCTCGTCGACTGATCGGGGTCGACTGATCGGGGTCGACTGATCGGGGTCGACTGATCGGGGCGCGCCGTTGGGTTCCGCGGCTGGTGATCGGGGTACTCCGTTGGCATGTCTCGCCCCGACCGTTGGAAAGAAGAGCGCGCCGCCCGGCTCGAGGCGCACACGTCGGAGATCAGACGATGGTGGTCCCGACGTGTCGACGCGCTGGAGGATCGCCTCCCGCGACCGGTGGCCGACGTGGCCGAGCGGCTGCGAGAGGGTGATGTCCTGCTGTTCGCCGGCGGCCTGGCGTTCTACTGTCTCGTCTCCCTCGTGCCGCTGCTGCTGCTGGTCGCATGGGTCACCGGCTCGATCCTCGGTGAAGACCGGGTGGAGTCGTTGGCCGGCCGCATCTCCGACGCGGCGCCCGGCGATGCCGACATCGACAGCTTCGTGCAGTCGGTGCTCGAGGTCGGTACGGGCGTGGGTGTGATCGCGCTGCTCGCGGCGGTGTGGCCGGCCACCGCGTTCGGTGGCGGCCTGACCCGGGCGCTCGACACGGTGTCGGTCGACGAGGATCCCACGATGCACGGGCTTCGCGGTCGTGCCCGTGCCCTGGTCGTGATCGTGGTGTTGCCGCTGCTGGTGATGGGTGGCTTCGCGGCGTTGTCGCTGCTCACGGGTCTGATCGACGGGGGTCCGATCGGGACGCTGATCGGATGGACGGTCGCGATCGTGGTCGGTGCCGCCGTCACGTGGGCGGCAGTGATCGCGCTGCACTGGTGGTTCGGTCCGGCCGATCTGTCGTTCCGGTCGCTGGCGACGGGGAGCGCGGTGGCAGCCGCCGGCATGGCGATCATGACACCCGGCTACTTCGTGTACCTCGCCTACGGCACGAATTGGGAGGAGCGGGTGGCGGGCACCGGGCTGGCGGCGGTGGTGCTCCTGTGCCTCTGGCTGTACATCGCCAACCTGCTGCTGTTGGCGGGCTACTGCGTCGCCGTGTCGCTGGAGGAGACATCGGATGAGTCGGATGACGAGACGTCGGATCGTCGCGGTGACGATGCGATGAGCTCCCGTCCGAGCCATGCCGGCACGAACTGAGCGAGCGCGAACGTGAGGCCGAGGAGGAGCACGAGGAGACGGGAGCGGCCGATCTCGTCGTCGAGGTCGGCGCGGCTCTGACTCGCGAGTTCGATGGCGTCGACCGCCGTGCCACGGTAGGCGTCGATCAGGACGCCGGTACCGGCGATCGACACGCGGAGCGCTGACACGTCGGCTGCCAGCTGGCGGGTCTCGGTCCGCAGCGCCTCGGTGCCCTCGGCGAACCCGCCGAGCTCTCCAGCGGCGTCACGGAGGCTGTCGGCGATCGGCAACAGGTCGTCGCGGATGTTGCGGATGGCGGCGTCGAAGGACGTGTCGGGATCGTACGACGGTCCGAACGGGATCTGCGACAGCTGACGGAGCACACTGTCGATCGATCCGGTGACCGACTGCAAGGTGCCGAGCGCCTCGTCGACGCGCTCGAGCGACGGTGCGACGTCACCGGCCAGGATCGCGGCGGCGTTCGACACGCCGGCCGTCTCCTCCACCACGACCGCGACGGCGTCGAGGGTCTCCGAGACGCTGGCCAGCCCCTGGTCGAGCGCGACGAAGGCGTCGTCGGCGATGTCGAGCGTGGAATCGACGCTCGACAGGGCTTCCTCGCCGAGCGCCAGACTCCGGTCGACGCTCTTGCCGAGTTGTCCGATCGACTGCCACGCGACCAGCGAGCCCACCCCGGCGGTCGCCACGCCGATCACCGCCACCGCGATCATGAGCGAGCCGGCGGTGCGCAGGCTCATCCGTCGGTCACGACGGGTGTCGATCATGTGATCCTCAACTTCGAGCGCAACGCCATGACGGCAAGGGTGCCATAGAGCGCCGCCAGGCCGACGAGCCCCCCGAGATCGATCCAGCTCGGCTGGAGACCCCGGAACATCACGTCCTGGAAGGCCCGGATCCCGTACGTGACGGGCAGGGCGAACGAGATCACCCGCACCGGCGCCACCAGATCGTCGATACTGAGCACGAACCCGCTGAAGAACAGCCCGGCGAGGAGGCTGAGCATGGCGTACTGCACCGCCTGGCTCTCCGTGCCCGACACCATCGACAGGATCATGCCGAGTGCGAGCGAGGCGAGCACCAGGCCGACCACCACGACGGCCAGCCACACCACGGCGCCCGCCATCGGGACCCCGAGCGCGACGACCGACAACGCCAACAGGATCGCGGCCACGGCGCCTCCCATCAGCAGGTAGGCGATGCACTTGCCGGTCACGATCTCCCACGGTGAGAGGGGGCTCACCCGCAGCAGCTCGAACAAGCCGGTCGACCGGTCGCGTACGAGCGACAGCGCGGCGAACGTGACACCCAGGTGCTGCAGGAGCAGCGCCAGCGACGCAGGCACGAAGTAGTCGCTCTGGTCGACCCGAACGGGCAGGATGCTCTCGGTCGTGCTGTCGAACGGTCGCGTGAGAACGGCGGGGTCGAGCGTGGTCAGCTCTGCGTAGCGGTCGGAGAAGGTGCGGAGGTCCGCGGCCAGCGCGGTGGTGTCGATGTCGTCCACATCCGCGGCGGTGAGTCCCGCACCGGCGGGGAGTTGGCCACGGAGATCACTGATGGCGGCGCGTGCCTCGTCGAGCTCGGTGACGTCGTCGGTGACCGTGTCGAGGCGGTCGAGCAGCATCGACGATCCGTCCACGACCACGCTCAGCTCGTCGAGGCGGGCCCCGGTCTCTTCGACCGCGGCGCCCAGTCGGGCGGTGTCGCCGTCGGACGCATCGATCTCAGTGGCCAGATCAGCGAGGGTCGCCACGATCTCGGTGGCGGGAGCGAGTCGATCCTGTGCTTCGCTCGCGATCGCGGACAGCACATTCGCGTTGACCTCGGCCACGGCCATCTTGGTGGCGACCCAGATGGCGGTCTGCTGCAGCGGGTCGATCTCGTCGTGCAGGACCCGCACGAGCGCCCGCTCGCCCGACAGCACCGTCTCGACCGGGTCGTCGGGGAAGACCACGACCACGTCCACCTCACCGTCGTAGAGCGCCTTGGTGGCGACCAGCTCCGATTCGAGGAAGCCCATCGGTTCGATGAAGTCGCCCATGTCCTCCTCGTAGGTCGCGAGCACGTCCTCGTAGACCGAACCCTCGGGGCCGACGAAGAGGGCGCGCAGCACGAGATCACTCTGGGAGTACCCGGCGCCGAACAACCCCAGCAGGGTGAACGGACCGATGACCAGCAGTGCCAACATGCGCGGTTGGCGGATCAGCTCGGCCAGCTCCTTGCGGATGAACGACGACGTCCGTACGAACGGTGCGCCGAACCGGCTGGGGGACCGCGCTCCCTCATCGAGCCGTGCCATCAGTCCGTTCCTGTCCGATCATCGCCGGAGTTCCGGAGCTCTCGGTGGCGCTCGACCACGCGCACGAATGCCTCGTCGTAGTTGACGATGTGCTCGGCGGCCTCCTCCACCTCGAGGCCGATCCGCTCCATCGGCGCGCTCAGATCGGCGAGGGCGCGGCCGGCATCGTCCACCACGATGCGGACCACGTCATGGCTGATGCGCTCCGCCGAGCCGACCACGATCGGCAGCGCCGAGATCTGCGCGAGTTCGGCATCGGACGCCGGCCGCGTGAGGGTGATGTCGATCACCTCCCCGTCGAACGCCGCCCGCCGGAGGTTGTCGGGGGTGTCGAGCATCAGCAGTTCACCGTCGGACAGGAGGCCGACGTAGTCGCAGTACGCCGCCTCTCCCATGTACTGCGTGGTGACCACGAGGGTGCGGCCGTCATCGCCGAGCATCCTGAACTCCTGCCAGAACTTGTCGCGCAGGATCGGGTCGATGCCGGCGGTGGGCTCGTCGAGGAACACGAGTCGCGGTGCGTGCACGAATGCAGCAGCCAGCGCCAGCCGCCGTTTCATGCCACCGGAGACCTCGCTCACCCGCTTGCCGCGATCGTCGTCCAGCTCCACCCAGTCGAGCAGCGTCCGCAGGTGGCCCTTGCGGCGGAACGGCATGCCGTACATCGATGCGTGGAAGTGGAGGTTCTCGAGCAGCGACAGGTCGGGGAACAGCGCCGGCGCCTGCGGGAGGTAGCCGATGTTCGAACGCTGGGACGCCGAGAGCTCGGTGGACGTGGTGCCGTGGACCTCGGCAGTACCCGAGGTGGGAGCGAGCAACCCGGCCAGGAGTCGGACGGTCGTGGTCTTGCCGCAGCCGCTCGGGCCGATCAGCCCCACGATCGACCCGTCGGTGATCTCGAAGTCGAGGTCGATCACGACGGGATCGGCGTCGAACGCCTTGGTCAGCGCCTCGGCCCTGACCGCAGGGGAACCGCCGGTCTGCGACGTGTCGGAGCGATCCTGGTCGGTCGGCGCGATGGAGTGGTCGGTCGGCGCGTTCACCGACGTGCGGTACCCGGTTCGCGGCGCCACGAAACGCCGCGGTGGCGACTCAGGCGAGCTGGGAGATGCCGCCGTCGACCGGGATGACCACGCCCGTGGTGAACGCGCCGGCGCGACTCGCCAGGTAGATCACGGTGCCGGCCACGTCCTCGGGGGTACCGATCCGCCCCCTGGGGTTGGCTGCCTCGATCTGACGGCGCGACTCCGGATCGCCGAGTCGGTACTCCATCATCTTCGACTCGAACGGGCCCGGTGCGATCGAGTTGACCGTGATGTGATCGCCCACCACGAACGCTCCGAGATGGCGGGCCAGCATGTGGATGCCGGCCTTCGACGCCGAGTACGAGAAGTTGTCGCCCACTGGCACGCGGATCCCGTCGATCGATCCGATCATGATGACGCGGGCCGGGTCGTCAGCGGTCGCCCGGGCCCGGAGGTGTGGGAGCAGTGCCTGGGTGAGCAGGAACGGCGCCTTGACGTTGATGGCCATGACCTTGTCGAACCCGAGCTCGGGGAACTCCCCGAGCGGTGCTCCCCAGGCAGCTCCGGCGTTGTTCACGAGGATGTCGAGGTGGTCATCGCGCTCGCCGAACGCGGCCACGAACCCCTCCACCCCCTCGACGGTCGAGAGGTCGGCGGGAATCGAGATGCACTCACCGTGCTCCGACAGCTCCGCGGCGGTGGCGTCGCACGCCTCGGCCTTGCGGGCGGTGATGTAGGTGCGCACCCCGTTGGCCACCAACCCGCTGGCGATCATGCGGCCGATCCCGCGCGATCCGCCGGTCACCACCGCCACCTTGCCCTGCACCGAGAACAGATCGTCGATCTTCATCCGGTCGTGTCTAGCACCGACGGGGTGGGCGGGCCGGAGCGTGGCGGCAGCCGCTCGCGTCGACCGGGCGCTACACGCGCCCGGTCACCTGGGCGATCTCCGCCTGGACGTACGCCACGATCTCGCTGTCGGACATCGCCGTGCCGCGTCGCACCGCGGTGGCGAACGGTGCGGGTCCGAGCACCCGACGGAGCTGCCCGACGTGGTGCTCGAGCCGTTCGGCGTCGGCGGGCTCGAACGGCAGCGCGTAGGCGGCGCCGGCTGCAACGAGCGCGCCATGCACCACGGCGGCCGCCTCGTGGTGCCCGAGCTGCGTCATGATGCCGAACACGTGGCGGAGCGAGAGCCACAGGTTCGCCCAATCGCCACCCCGGTGCCAGGTGTCGATCACCTCGGCGTAGCCGGCCAGCCCCTCGGCGAGGTTCCCGTGTCTGGCATTGAGCCAGTGGACCTCGGTCAGCGCGAAGGCACGTATCCATCGATTCCCCGCGCGCTCGCCGAGCTCGGCCGAGCGTCGCAGGTGCGCCTCCGACTCGGTGGTGTCGCTGGAGCGGAGCGCGAGGCCCCGGGCGTAGGCCGCCTCGGCGAGCGCCGTGGGTGACCCGGCGGAGGTCGCCGCTTCAGCGGCATCCTCGGCGAACGCCACGCCGAGGTCATGGCGCCCCACGCTGGTGCGGGCCACCGACGACATGTACAGCGCGTGGGCGAGTTGCGCTGGCCGCCCGCTGGCGTGGGCGGCGTCGACCATCCGGTCGAGCCAGACGAGCGCTTCGTCGATGCGCCCCTCGTAGAAGGTGGCGTTGCCGAGCACCCGTTCGAGCAGTCCGTACGACGGTGCGTCGGTCAGCTCGTGTTGCTCCAGCGCGCTGGTCGCCAACTCGATCGCAGACTCGAGATCGCCTCGTACCCACCGTCCGTAGGCGGCCACGCCGGCCACGACCGGAGCCGTCGGGCTGCCGCGGAATCCCGGCATGGCCATGGTGGTCTCGGCGAAGCCGGCCACCTCGTAGCGGATGCGCCGGAAGGAGTACTCGTGCAGTGCCACGACCAGTCCGGAGGCGACATCGAGGTCGCCGGCCCGCACGGCCGACGCGTGAGCGGCCCGGATGTTGTCGATCTCGCGGTCGAGGCGATCGGTCCACATGCCCTCGTCGGCGGTGTCGAGGCAGACCTCGGCCTCGGTTGCGAGGCGCAGGTACCAGGACCGGTGGCGCTCCTCGAGGGCGCGCAGCTCCTCGGTGGCTCCCAGTCGTTCCTGGCCGAACTCACGCATGGTCTCCAGGACCACGTAGCGGGGTTCGTCGGGATCGTCGAGACGCAGCATCGACTTGTCGACCAGGTCGACGATCGCGGTGAGCGTCGACCCGCCATCACCGACGCGGCACACCGCCTCTGCAGCCGACAGACCGAAGCTGCCGGCGAACACGGAGAGTTGCACGAATGCCTCCTGCTCGACGGGATCGAGGAGGTCGTAGGACCACTCCACCACGCCGCGCAGCGTGTGGTGACGCTCGTCGACCCCTCGGCGCCCGCCCCCCAGGAGAGAGAAACGTTGGTCGAGGCGAGCTGCCAGGGCCTCGGGTCCCATGGTGCGGACGCGGGCTGCCGCCAACTCGATCGCGAGCGGGAGCCCGTCGAGCCGGCGGCAGATCTCCGCGACTGCCGGGGCGCAGCGCTCGTCGAGCTCGAAACCGGGCCGGGCCGCCGCGGCCCGCTCCACGAACAGCTGACCGGCGGGCGCTGCCGAGATCGACTCCGGGTCGGCGTCGGCGGCAGGAGCAGCGAGCGGGGCGAGCACGTGGACGTGTTCGGCGGGCAGACCGAGCGGCACTCGGCTGGTCGCGAGGATCCCGACCCCGGCGCAACGGTGGCGCACCTTGTCCACCAGTGCTGCGATGTGCTCGATCACGTGCTCACAGTTGTCGAGCACCACCAGCAGTTGCTTGTCGACCAGGAAGTCGACCACCGAATCGTCGAGCGAGCGATGCTGGCGTTGCTGCACGTCGAGCGCCCGTGCGACCACCTCGACGACCGCTGAGGACTGCCGCACCGGGGCGAGTTCGACCACAGCGACACCGTCGGCGAATCCGATCTCGGCCGCGGTCACTGCCCGAAACGCGACGCGGGTCTTGCCGACGCCCCCTGGGCCCGACACGGTGACCACGTCGTGGTGCTCGATCGCATCGAGCACCCGTTCGACGTCGTCCTCGCGACCGATCAGCGACGTCGCGTCGGTCGATCGTCTCGGTGCTTCCTCCGTTCGCCGCCGAGCAGGGACGACGAGCAGCGCTGGGTCGTCGGCGAGGATCCGCGTCTCGAGGTCCTGAAGGCCCGGCGACGGGTCGAGGCCGAAGTCGTCGCGCAGCAGGCGCCGGAGTCGCTCGGCGCGGGCGAGGGCCTCCCCCTGGCGACCATCGCGGTAGAGCGCCACCATGACCTGTCGCGAGAACCGCTCGCGCAGCGGGTGGTCGACCAGCAGGGCATCGAGTTCGCCGATCACCTCGGAGCACTCGCCCGCAGCGAGGCGGGCCTCGAACCACTCCTCGGTGGCGACCAACCGCAGCTCCTCGAGACGGAGCGCCTCACCTCGGACGCCCACCAGCTCGGCCAGATCCCCGAACGCCCGTCCCCGCCACAGCCGGAGGGCCTCGTGCAGGTGATCGGCCGCCGGCGGGCCCGTCAACGAACGGGCGTCAGCGAACAGCCCCTCGAAGCGCGCTGCGTCGAGCTCGACGTGTGCGAGTTCGATGGTGTAGCCGGCCGCGGTCGAGGTGATCTCGATCGGTCGTACCGCCCGGCGCAGCCGCGACACATGGCTCTGGAGTGTGGCCGTGGCCGTCTCGGGCGGCTGGTGCTCCCACAATGCCTCGCACAGGCGGGCTTCGGGGACAGGGTGGCCACGAGCAGCCACGAGCACCGCGAGCACCTGCCGACGCTTGAGACCGTCGACGGTCGCGACCTCGTCATCGACACGCAACTCCACGGGTCCGAGGACACGGACGGTCGTACCCGTTGCCATGGGTACATGGTCCCACGGCCGCTCGCCGGACACCACCGCGCGCCGAGGTCGGCCCGCCTCTTCGTCGTCTTCTCGCCGGCATCTCGACGACAACCCGACGACAACCCGTCCACACGGCCGCCACAAGCGACGGCCGTCACCGTGTTGTCAGCGCTCACCGACGGGCGCACGGCCACTTCGGTGGCTGCCGACGAAGCGAAGGAGAACCACGTGCCGTTCATCAACGTGAAACTGATCAAGGACGTCTTCGACGACGACCAGAAGAGCGAGATGATCCAGAAGCTCACCGAGACCATGGTGGGCATCGAGGGTGAGGCCATGCGCCAGGTCACCTGGGTCACGGTCGAGGAGGTCGACAGCGGTGCCTGGGGCATCGGCGGCAACGTCCTCACGACCCAGGCGGTCAAGGACCTGCAGGCAGGAGGTGTGGGGTCATGACGAGGAAGCGGCTCATCCCCATCCTGGGCGTCCCGCTGGCGGCTGCCACGCTCGCCGTCGCGGCGACGGTTCCCACCAACGCCATGGAGACCGATCCACCTCCGATCGGTGTCGAGGTGCTGACGCCACGAGCGACCTTCACCGACGACGTCGCGATGCAACTGCGGGTCAAGCTGGACGGTCAGCGCACCAATGTGCTCAACGTCGGAGACCCCTCACGGGTGGTCACCGCCGGCATCACCGTTCAACCGAGCGCCCAGTTCCCGTGGCACACCCATCCGGGCCCGGTGATCGTCACCGTCACCGAAGGGACCCTGACCTACATGAACGCCGACGACTGCGTCGCGCGTCCGTACCCGGCCGGAACAGTGTTCGTCGACCCGGGGTTGGGCAACGTGCACACGGCGTACAACGACACCGACGAGGTGGTCGAACTCGTGGCCACCTTCTACGGCGCCAGCGAGGACGGACCACTGACCGTCCCGATCGACGGTCCGGCCGGCGGCTGCGGGATCGAGCTCGACCACCACGAGCACTGAGAACCACCGCTGCCGGGGTGAGACCCAGACCGCCCACCCCACCAGGCGCCGGTGGGGATGGGCATCGACTCCCGGACCGACGCGGCCGTCAGCTGCGCTCGTCGTCGATCTCGGCCATCACCTCGGCGGTGTGTTCACCGAGTCGGGGGACCGGGCGACGGGGCGCGTAGACCGTCCCGTCGAAGTGCACCGGGCTGGCCACGGTGCGCATCGGCATCGCCGGGTCGGCGCTGGGATCGTCGGTGGGCACGAACGCCCCGAGCGCATGCGCCTGGGGGTCGGCGGCCACGTCGGCCATCGTCTGGCAGGGCGCCCACCACACGTCGTGGGCGTCGAACCGCTCGGCCCAGTCCGACAGCGGTCGCTCGGCGAACGCCTCGTCGAGCACGCCGATCAGTTCCTCGGCGTGCTCGGCGATGGCACTGGCGGAGGCGAACCGTGGGTCGTCCACCAGATCGGCCCGTTCGATGGCTGCCGCCAGGTTCGGGAAGTGGCGGGCGGCCTCGAGGCCGATCAGGAAGAACCAGCGGTGGTCGGAGGTGCGGTAGCTGTTCACCAGCGGGGTCACGACGCGGTGACGCGGCCGCAACGAGCTGAGCTTGCCGAAGGTGAGCTGGACCCCGAGGTCCCACGACGCGGCGTACATCCCGGTGCCGAACAGCGAGGTCTCGACCACGCGTCCGCGCCCGGTGCGGGTCCGCTGGAGCAGCGCTCCCATCACCCCCATGGCGGTGGCCAGTCCGGTGACGTGGTCGCCCACGCCGCTCCGGACGAAGATGGGCGGCGCGTCCGTCGGGCTGTTCGTGCGGGCCAGGCCGGATCGTCCGAAGAACCCGCCGATGTCGTAGCCGGGCACGTCACGGGCCGGGCCCACCGAGCCGTAACCCGACAGCGCCGCCACGATCAGTGTCGGATGACGACCGAGGACGTCGGTCGGCGCGAGGTCGAGCCGGTCGAGCGCATCGGGGCGCAGATTGGTGACGAACACGTCCGCGCCTCCGAGCAGTCGCTCGAAGTTCGAGCGCCCGTCAGCGGTCGACAGGTCGAGC
Organism: Ilumatobacter sp.; assembly: GCA_007693335.1. GTDB lineage: Bacteria > Actinomycetota > Acidimicrobiia > Acidimicrobiales > Ilumatobacteraceae > SKSP01. The sequence continues at coordinate 21,261 of REDU01000139.1, forward strand.
ACGATGCTCCGCTTGCCGCGGTTGTCCTGGGCGAAGGTGGGGTTCGGGAGGTCGCCGGTCACGCCGACGGAGGCGAACACCCGGCGCTGGGGATCGCCCGTGGGCGCCTCCACCTTGATGACATCGGCGCCCCAGTCGGCCATGATCCCGGTCGCTGCCGGCCCCGCGACCCATTGGCACAGTTCGATGACGCGGGTCCCGTCGAGCGGCCTGTCGTCGTCGGGGCCGTCGACCGTGGGAGATGTGCCGCTCGCCTCGTGTACGTGCGTGTCGTCCGCCCCGAATCGGTCCATCGCTCGCGACCGTACCGACCGCCGACGGTCAGACGTCGCGTGCGAGCACGCGACGAGTCTCGGGGTGGTCGATGTCAGGACTCGGTCGAACCGGCTTCGATGGCCTCCGATTCGGAGTCGCCGCCGGTGACCTGGATCCTGCGGGGCTTGGCCTGCTCGGCCACGGGGATCGTGACGGTCAGCACGCCGTTGCGGTAGTTCGCCTCGACGGCATCGTGATCGAGACCGTCGCCGAGAAGGAGATCACGGCTGAACGTCCCCTGGGGACGTTCGCTGATCACGACCTGCTGGCCGTCGGAGACCTCCCAGTTCCGCTTCGCCGAAACCGAGAGGACGCCCCGCTCGACGGTGAGATCGATGCTCTCGGTGTCGATGCCCGGCATGTCGAAGTGGATGACGAAGTGATCGCCCTCGCGGTAGGCGTCCAGCGACATCATTCGCGGACGGGTGCGGGAACCGAACAGCTCTTGGCTCAGCCGATCGAAATCCAGTCCTGAATCTGTTCTCAACAACATCTCGGTACCTCCTGTGTGGTCGTGGCGTACGTGAGCGCCGTACCCACCAGGCGGACGGGCCATACCTCTGGTGTCGCTCGGTCCGACGGTTGCCGGGCAAGGGCCTGCTCCACCGTGCAGTGCATCACCTGGTGTCGATCATCGACGGTCGGTCACAGCGTCGGAGGTCACGCACCGTCGGTGGAGCGTGCGGACTCGCCGGGCCTCGGTCCGGTGTCGGTGACGGGGTGGACGTCGGGAGCAGGGAGGCGTTGGAACACCAGCACGACACCGACGAGGGCGGCGAGCACGAGGAAGGTCACGAACGACACGAAAGGTGACGCACCGTCGAGCCTCCGTGGTGCGTCGGTCTCGAGCTGGAGTTCTGGACTCGGCGGGAGGACCGGGTCAATTCGCTGGTTGTCGGCCAGGCTGGCCGCGATCTCGCGCACGACCGGTCCGCTGACTGGCAGGAGCTGGTCCGATCCACCGGCACCGGGACCCTGGATGCCGAGCAACGGCGCCGGTGTGGCCGGTCCGACGATGACTGCCTGCTGATAGACGACGTCGACGTCGTCGGGACGCCCCGCAGCCGGATCGGCGGGGAGCCGGCCCGGGCGGAGGTGCGGTGCGCTGAGTTGCTCCTCGGCCGAGCCGTCGAGCGTCACGGGTGCGAGCACGAACTCCCCGGACGTGACGGCATCACGCACGGCGGAGAGAACCGGGGGGCCGACGAACAGCACGGCGTCGACGCGACCGTCGGCGAGGGCATCGATCCGGGTGTCGTCGTCGACCCCGACCTGGACGAACTCCGTCGTGGGACTGATGGCGCCCAGGGCGCGCAGTACGTCGGCGGTTCGCCGGCTGGAGCTGTCGACCGGACCCGCATCGATCAGGGGGCCCGTGTCCGGAAGTGGGTCGGCTGATCTCGTGAGGAGGTGAACGGCGCGCGCCTCGACACTCGCGATCGCTTCGAGTGCTCGGTGCGGTCGGTCGCGGCCCGCGAGGAGATCGGTGGGTTCGAAGACCGACTCGGCGTCGACGATCGCGAGTCGGGCATCGCCGTCGAGCACGGCAGCTGCGGGGTGGGAGGTCCGCAGCACGGTGACGGTCCGGCCCGGGTACGCCCCGCGGATGGCAGCGATCGCTCGACCCGTGGATCCGCTCAGATCGTCGTCGGTCCCGACGGCCACCCGCACGGCGTTCGTCGTGGTGTCGGTCGGACGCGCCGCGATGAGGCCCAACTCGGCCAGGGCGCTGGTGGCCACCTTGCGAACGTCGCGGCCGTCGAGATCGACCTGACCCACGAGCTCGCGAACGGTCGCTGCGTCGAGGCGACCGGCGAGCTGCCCGGCGGCCACCTCGAGTTCGGGGGATCGATCGAGCACCGAGCGGCGTGCCACCGGGGCGGCGTCGTAGGCCGGGAAGAAGCCCAGATCGTCCTCGAGCACGACCAGGTCGAACTCGCCGAGTTCGCTGTCGGTCTCGTAACCCTGCGCCACGTCGACGTGACCGTCGAGGAGTTGCTCGTACACGGCCTCCTTGTCGCCCACGAACACATCGGACGCAGCCCGGATGCCGTAGCGATTGAGCATCGCCTGGTAGCCGTCGAGCGGGCGGACCGAGAACGGGCGGTCGACGGCGAACCGCGGCGGGGGGTCGAGCCCGGCGAGGTCCGAGATCGTGGTCACCCCGGAGGCGGCGGTGGCAGGGGTGACGACGATGGCGTAGTCGTTGGCGAATCCGAGCGGTTCGAGGAGTTCGATGCCGAGCTCGGACAGTCGTTCCGCGGCCTGTCGGAACGACGCCGATCGATCGCCGAGCGGCGGTTCGCCGAGCATGGCGAGCGCGGTGCCCGTGTATTCGACGTAGGCGTCGAGGTCGTCGTTGCGGAGCATGTCGAACGCCACCCGGCTCGGGGGCACTGGGATGACCCGCTCGACGTCCAGGCCGTTGGCCTCGGCGAGCTGCGCGAGCATCTCGCCGAGCACCTTCTGCTCGGTGAAGTCCTTCGCTCCGATCCTCACGGGGTCCGACCCGGCGCATCCCGCCAGTGTCACCAGGCCAGCGATCACGATGAGCAGCCGGGCCAGCCATGCCGGCGCGTGCGCCGCTCTGTCCGTTGTGCGGCCCGGCTGGTCACCGTCGATCACGTTCGATCACGACTCCCTGGATCGTCCGTGCCGACTGGACCGACCGTGTCCACCGTGGGGCGGTCATCGGCGGGGTGCAACTCCACCGTGTGGAGGGCCGAGTCGTACCGGATCGTGTGGAGGAATGCTCCGAGCTGAAGAATCAGTACCAGGGTGAACGGGATGGCGCCGGTGACCGCCATCGCACGGGCCACGTCGACATCGCCGACCAGCAGCACGAGGGTCGTCAGGACGGCGATGATCGCACCCCACGTGAGCTTCCGCGCGACGCTCGGGTTGATGTCGCCGTCGGACGTCATCAGCCCCAACACGTAGGTGCCCGAGTCAGCGCTGGTGACGAGGAAGACGAAGAGGAGGAACAACGTGACGAGACCGATCACCTCGGCGCCGGGCAGGAGGTCGAGGAATCCGAACAGGGCAGCCGAGACGTCATCGTCGACGAGTGAACCGAGGCCGCCCCGCCCCTCGAGTTCGTTGTGCAGACCGGCGCCGCCGAACGTGGCGAACCAGAGCAACGAGAACACGCTGGGTGCCACCACGACGCCGAGCACGAACTCGCGGATGGTTCGGCCCCGGCTGATGCGGGCGATGAAGATGCCGACGAACGGTCCCCAGGCCAACCACCAGAGGAAGTAGTTGAGCGTCCAGGTGGCGGTCCAGTCGGTGAGCCCCTCGTACGGGTAGAGCCGGAACGAGATCTCGGTCAGCCGGTTCACATAGTCGCCGATGGTGGTCACGAACGTCTCGAGCACGTAACGGGTCGGCCCGAAGAACATCACGAAGAACATGAGCAGCACCGTCACGGTGATGTTCATGTTGCTCAGGATGCGGATGCCCTTGTCGACCCCGGTGCTCGCCGAGAGCATGAAGGCGGCCGTGAGTGCGAGCATGATCAGGACGCCGATCAGCCCCGACGACTGGTCGGTTCCGAACACCGATGCCAGGCCGCTGCGGAACTGGAGCGTGCCCTGCATCAACGAGCCGACCAGGCCGAAGACGACGGCGATCACCGCGAACACGTCAGCCACGTGGAAGAACGTCTCGTGGCGCCGTGGGAACACGACCCGGAGTGGCTCGGAGACCAGCGTGCGGCGACCGAGCCGGAACGCGAAGTACGCGATCACCATTGCGCTCATCCCGTAGATGGCCCAGGCGTGCAGACCCCAGTGGAGGTTCGTGACCACCATCGCCTCGCGTGCTGCGGCCGGGGTCGATCCCTCGAGGCCGGGTGGGTCGCGGAAGTGCGTGAGCGGCTCCGCCACGCCCCAGAACACGAGTCCGGCACCCATTCCGCCGGCGAAGAGCATGCTCAGCCACGACACGGTCGAGAACTCCGGCCGTTCGTGGTCGGCGCCGAGACGGATGCTGCCGAATCGGCTGAGGGCGAGCGCCACCGCCAGCACGAGCAGACCGGTGGCGAGCAGCAGGAAGAGCCAGTCGAGGCTCTCGATCGCGAAGCGGGTGACCGACCTGATGGTCGCGGTCATCTGCTGGGGAGCGACCAGCGCCCAGACGCTGGCCGCGGCAACGATCACCAGAGCGGCCACGAACACGGTGCGTCCCGCCGACGAACCCGGTTCGGTCACGTCGGGGTCGGGATCGGGGTCTCCCGGCCCGAGATCCTCGTCGACCGGAGTCCGGGATCCACCGGTGAAGAGATCCAACCGGGTGTCGTCGTCGTTCGCCCCTGCAGTGTTGCGGTGCGGCGAACGAGTGGACCGGGAGTCGTCAGCGATGTCGTCGGCGTCGTCGTCGATCCGGCCACGGTAGAGCAGTCGTGCGCGCCGCCTGACATCGACCGGCCGATCTGCGAGCCGCCCCGGTCGTCTCGACTGCATCATGTTGTCATCCACGCCACGAACGAAGATGCCCCGACACACACCGTGCCCACGACTGGCTCATCCGTCACCTCGACGGGCTCGAGACCGACGGCTTCAGCTGGGTCGTCCTGCTCGCCTCCGCCGCCTATGTCTCCAACGGCAGCTCCGGATCCGACGCCCACTCCAGCATCGATCCGTCGTAG
>REDU01000105.1 GCA_007693335.1 Ilumatobacter sp.
GAGCCCACGTTGACCACGGCGATGCCGGTGTTGCCCGACGCGGTGGCGGTGAGGTCCTCGGCGCGCACGCTGGTGCCCCCGAACGCCTCGAGCCCCCGGTTCGTGCTGCTCGCTCCCGAACCGGTCGCCTCGACCCGCCGGAGGGTCGCGAAGCCCCCCTCGATCATCATGCCTCTGGTGTTCGAGCCGCCCAACGCGTTCGCCCGGACGTCGGTGAGTTGCGGAGCACTCCCGCGAGCGAAGACGCCGTAGCTCTCCGAGGATCCGTTCGCGCCGCCGGCCTCGACGCGGGTGAGGCGGACGTCGTTCGCGTTCGAGATCCAGATCCCGACGGCGAAGCCGGCCGACGACGGACCCGCGTTGCTCTGGACGGTGAGGTCGTACAGCTTCACCTCGGTGACCCGGGAGATGTCGACCGTCGCGCTCGCGCCATCGGAGAACGGGGACCGCGAGCCGCCGGTCCAGCGCAGGATCGTGTCGCGGATCCCGGCGCCCTGGAGCGTGACGTTCGACTTCATGGTCACCTGCCCGTCGAAGATGCCGGGACCGATCTTGACGACGTAGGGCTTGGTGATCGAGGCGTCGGTGATCGAAGCGACGGCCGCCTGCACGCTGTCGAACGCGCCGTTGGAACCGTCGGGGGTGCCGTTGCGGGCGACGTGGACCACGCCCTCGGTGGCGAACGCCGGCTCGCCCGCCGGACCTCGTGGTCCCTCCGGCCCGGCCGGCCCGGTCGCACCCGCTCCGCCGGTGCCGCCGGCGCCGGCGGCGACGTAGTAGCCCGTGACGTCGACGAGCATGTCGGTGGTGGGACCGGGGACGGCGAACGCGTCGTAGGTGAGCTCGATCGCGCCGGCCTGCGCCCCCGACGTCGGCAGGGCGACGGTGACGGCGTTGGGCACGATGGCACCGGCGGCGAAGTTGAGGTTGCTGGTGGTGGGGGCGCCCGGGGTGCCGGCCGGACGCACCGAGACGAAGCCGTCGGCGGTCGGGCCGACCACGGTGACGTTCATGACGACCGCGGTTGCCCCCGGTGGGACAACGGTGCGGGTGCCGCCGACGGTGGCCACCGGGCCGGAGATCTGCAGGTTGCGACCGGTCGGCGAGGTGAGTGGCCCGTCGAGGCCGAGGCTCGCCCGGGTGTCGAGGACGCGTTCGGGGGTGACGGCGACGAAGGTCGATGCCGGGGAGCTGGACGCACCGACCAGCGCGATGCCGCCAGCGCCGGTGGACACCGCGATCGCAGCGCCGACGGCTGCCCACCGAGATCGCCAACCCCGCCGACGATCAGGAGATGCGGTGCCGCCGCCCGGCGCGTGTCGAAGACGGTGGCTGGATGACGACGACGAATCGGTCGAGAACAACATCAGCACAGCTTTTCGAGCGATCTGTCAGTGATCTGTCAGTGATCTGTCAGTGGTACGACATCTCGACGATGGGCCAGTTGTCGGAACTCTGACGGCTGGTCGCCGAGGGCCCCTCTCAGCTCGCTCATAACCGGATTCCGGCGGCCGCGACCCGTCGGACATGGCAGCATTCACGTCATGAGCGGCACCGGACAGATGACACCCCACGAGCGCGAGTTGTTCCTCACCGACGTCCACGTGGGCGTGCTGGCCGTGGACGAACCCGGTCGCGGGCCGCTCGCTCTGCCCATCTGGTACCTCTTCCGCGACGGCGCGCTCGTGATCGAGATGGACGGCACGTCGCGCAAGGCGGAACTGCTCCGGGCCGCCGGACGGGCCACCGTCACCGTGCAATCCGAGACCCCGCCCTACAAGTACGTCTCGGTCGAAGGCCCCGTCGAACTCACCACCCCCGAGCACGACGCGCTCGAGATGGCCACCCGCTATCTCGGCCCCGACCTGGGTGCCCGGTACGTCGAACACGAGCCGCGCACCGAGATCTCGGTGGCCGTGGTGCTCACGCCCGAGCACTGGCGCACCTACGACTTCGCCAAGGACATCGGCTGACACCATGGAGCACCCACGGCGATTCGACCCCGGCGACCCGCTGCTGGCGGCCCTGCGTCGCCTCTGCCTCGGGTTCCCGGGTGCCGACGAGAAGGTGTCGCACGGACATCCGGCGTTCTTCACCAAGAAGATCTTCGCCATGTTCGGCGCGGTCGTGAAGGGTGATCACGCCGACGACCGGTACGCCCGGTCGGTGCTGTTCCTCGTCCACGTCGACGAACGCGACGCCGTCGACGCCGACGCACGTTTCTTCACCCCCGCCTACTGGGGTCCCTACGGATGGCGAGGCCTCGACCTCACGGCCGACGAGCTCGACTGGGGCGAGGTCGGCGAGCTCATCGAGGACTCGTACCGCCTCACCGCGCCCAAGCGGCTCGTGGCCGAGCTGGACACACCGGGGTGAGGCGGGGAGGTCAGCGCAGGGCGTCGATGAGCTCCACCTCGTACGCGGACAACGCCGGGTCGGCGGTGGCGATGGCCAGCGACTCGAGCTGAGCCTGTGCGACGAGCATCCGGTCGAACGGGTCCCGGTGATGGGCTGGGAGCGCCGGTGCCCGCTCGGCGTGAGCGATCGAGATCGCGAGTGGGGTGAATCCCCCCGATGCCAACGCAGCGGCGAGACCGTCCGGCATGGTCAGCGTGCCGAGCGCCCGCTTGATCCCGAGCTCCCACGGGGTGACCGCTGAGAAGAACACCTCATCGGCTCGCGCGATCAGGTCGCGACACGTCGCCCCCATCGAGGCACTGTCGTCGAGCCACCACACGGCGACATGACTGTCCACCAGGATCCTCACGTCGCGGCAGCCTCAGTGGCGCCGTCGAACATCGCCATGACCTCGTCGTCGGAGCCGACGAGGTCGTCGCCGTAGGACACCTGACCGGCCCAGGCGCCGGGCACCCGAGTGGGGGGTGTGCCGGGCCAGGGCACGATCCGGGCCACCGGCTGTCCATTGCGCGCGACGATCACCTCGACCCCCGCTTCCGCTTCCCGGATGAGCTCGGACAACCGGGACTTCGCTTCGTGGGTGTTCACGATCCGCGTCGTCATGGTCCGAGCTTAGCTAGAGCCATATCGATCCAACGGTCGCCTGCAGCCCGGCGAGAGGATGTTCTCTACCCTGGGGTCGTGGACGCCGACGTGATGATCCTCGCAGCGGCGGCGCTGCTGCTGGGTGGCGTCCTCCTGAGCAAGACCTCGTCGCGGTTCGGGGTGCCCAGCCTCCTGCTGTTCCTGTCGCTCGGGATGCTGGCCGGGTCCGAAGGCCTCCTCGGGATCGAGTTCGACGACGTCGATCTCGCCCGCTCGGTCGGGATCATCGCGCTGGCGTTCATCCTCTTCAGCGGCGGCCTCAGCACCCGATGGAGCGACATCGCGCCGGTACTGGGCCCGGGGCTCGCGCTGGCGAGCGTCGGCGTGGTGGTCAGCGCCGTCGTACTCGGCTGGTTCGCCACCCTGATCCTCGAACTGTCGATGCTCGAGGGAATGTTGCTCGGCGGGGTCATCGCATCCACCGACGCCGCCGCGGTGTTCTCGATCCTGCGCTCCCGGGGGGTCCGACTCGGGAAACGGATGCAGGCGATGCTCGAGTTGGAGTCGGGCAGCAACGACCCGGCGGCCGTGTTCCTCACGGTCGGCTTCATCTCCCTCATCGAGACCGATGGCACCACGATCGCCGATCTCGCCGGGTCGTTCGTGGTCCAGATGAGCGTCGGCGGAGTGGCCGGATTCCTCTTCGCCCGGGCCGCGGTGTTCCTCGTGAACCGCCTGCGGCTCGAGTTCGACGGGCTCTACCCGGTCGTGACCTTCGCCTTCGTGCTCCTCGTGTTCGAGAGCGTCACCTGGGTCGGCGGGAGCGGGTTCCTCGCCGCGTACGTGGCCGGCGTGACGATGGCGAACCACGACTTCCTGCACAAGCGCAGCCTGATCCGCTTCCACGACGCCATCGCGTGGCTGATGCAGATCGGGATGTTCGTGGTGCTCGGCCTGCTGGTGTTCCCGTCGCAGCTCCTGCCGGTCGCAGGGCCCGCCCTCCTCGTGGCGGGCGTGCTCATGTTCGTGGCCCGTCCGCTCGCCGCGTTCCTGACGCTCCTCCCGTTCCGGATGGAGGTCCGCGAGATCACCTTCGTGTCGTGGGTCGGACTGCGCGGCGCCGCGCCCGTGATCCTCGCGACGTTCCCGGTGGCCGCCGGCGTGCCGAACGCCGACCGGATCTTCAACGTGGTGTTCTTCGTGGTCCTCACATCGGTGCTGGTGCAGGGCACGACCATCCCGCTCGTGGCCCGCCGCCTCGGCCTCGAGGCCGGCCCCGAGGCCGCCTCCACGTCGGTCTCGTTCGACGCCGTGATCGCCGGCGACAGCCACCATCAGCTGCACGAGGTGCGCGTCGAAAACGGCGCTCCAGCAGCCGGAGCACTCGTGGTCGAGCTCGGTCTGCCACGGCAGATGCTCATCCTCCTCGTGCGACGCGCCGGCACCACGCTCATGCCCGAGGGCAGCACGGTGCTGAAGGCGGGTGACGAACTGCTGGTCTTCGCCGAGCGCTCGGCACTCACCGAGGTGGAACCGCTGTTCACCGCGCCGGGCGACCCGGGGCGGACACCGACCCGAGGAGACGAGGCCTGATGTACGACGCGATCGCCGTTCCGCTCGATGGATCCGACGCCGCACTTCGGGCCGTCGGTCCGGCCCGACGGCTCGCCGGGATCTTCGGCGCCCGGCTGACGCTCGTCAGCGTCCGAACACCGGCCCTCGAACGCTCGACCAGCGTGGAGGAGGTCCTGGCCGCTGGTCAGCGCGTCGCCCGTTCGAGCGGTGCTGAGCTCGTCGACACGCTGGTGATCGACGACCCCGATGCGGCCGCGGCGCTCGGGCGTTACGACGCCGAGTATCCGGCGACGCTGATCTGCATGAGCACGCGTGGTCGGGGAGCCGTTCGTCGGGCCGTGCTCGGACACACTGCGCTGTCGGTCGTGCGGCACTCCCCGTTCGCCGTCGTCCTCGTCGGCCCGCAGTGCGACATCGCGACCACCGATCCGATCGATCCGATCATCACGTGTCTCGACGGCACGCCTGCGGCCGAGGCGGTTCTGGCATGGGTCGCGGCGTGGAGCCGTGCGACGGGCGCACCGGTGGCGTTGATCCGGGCCTTCTACCCGTTGGGGGCCCCTGGGCTGGTCGACCCGCCCTCGCCCGAGCAGCTCCACGATCTTCGCTACCTGGATCGTGTTGCGTCCCGTCTGCGCACCGACGGGATCGAGGTCCGCGCCGAGGTGCTGCCCCACGAGCAGCCGCTCGCCGCGATCCGCGAGTCGGTCCACGGGCTGTCCGGTGCGCTGATCGCCGTGGCGACCACCCATCCGGGAGCACTCGAGGATCTGGTGGCCGGCAGCATCAGCGCCGAGCTGGTCCGATCCGCCGAGGTGCCCGTGCTCGTCTGCTCCGCCTGATCCATCAGGGGTGCCTTGCGATCGTGGCGTCCACCGGTGACAGTGGGAGAGTGTCCCCCCGTCATCGGCCCCCCGTCGGGCTCCGTGTGTTCATCGCGATCCTCGGGATCGGCGCGGTGGCGTTCAACGCCGCGCTGATGCTGTCCGATCGTGCGCCCGGAGCGTCACGGCGGATCGGCGGCGGCATCATCGCCCGGCTGTCGGAGCGCCTCGACGCCGGGGGCCGGCCCGCCCAGCTCGCGAACGATCCGCGGCTGCCCACCAGCGACACCCTCGTGCACATCGGCGTGTGGGGCGTGGCGATGCTGTTCGTCGGTCTGGCGGTGTGGAGCTGGCGGGGCCTGGCGGTCGGAGCGGCGATCGTGTTCGCCTGCAGCGCGGTGATCGAGATCGGCCAGGACCGGTACACGAACACACGCACGTTCGAGTTGGGCGACATCGTCGCCAACGGCATCGGTGTGGCTCTCGGCACCGCCGTGGCGGCCGGGTCCTACCTGCTGTGGAGCGGCGTCGCCCAGCTGTTCGGCGGCGGCCGACCGGTCACGTGACGCGAGACGTTCTCTGCCAACGACGAGGCCGTACGACTCGACCACCTGAACCAGCTCGCGCTCTACCGTTGGCCGATGACCTCGACGCTTCGCCCGTGGACACCCGACGACGAGCCGTTCCTCTGGGAGATGCTGTATCAGGCGATCCATGTCGTCGACGGCAACAGCCCTCCACCGAGATCGATCCTCAGCGACCCGGCCATCGCCCACCACCTCACCGAGTTCGGAGCCCGGGAAGGTGATGACGCCGTCATCGCATGCGACGACGGCGTGCCTGTCGGCGCGGCGTTCTGCCGCCGGTTCCCCGACGATGATCCCTCGTACGGCTCCGTGTCGGCCGAGGTGCCGGTGGTGGGAATGGCTGTGGTGCCGACCCACCGGGGCAAGGGGATCGGCCGAGCGCTGCTGATGCATCTCCTCGACCGTCACCCGATCATGAGCCTGAGCGTCGACGCCGACAACCACGTGGCGCGCGAGCTGTACGAGTCACTGGGCTTCGTCGAGGTCCACCCCGACGGCACGGCGGTCACGATGATCCGGCGCACGTAGTGGGCCGGTGCGCAGCCATCGGGAACTCCGCCGGTCCGACAGACGACCGAGAGTTCATGCATTCGATCCCTCGCCCTCGGTTCGCTCTTCGATCGGTCGCGCTCGTCGCCGTGGCCGCCCTGTCGCTCGCGGCGTGCGGCGGCGATGACGCCGCGTCGGAGCCGGCCGAGACGGAGGCCTCGGTCGGCGTCGAGATGTCGATTGCCGATGCGTGGTCTCGCCAGCCTGCCGCCGGGCAGTCGGTCAGCGCGGCGTATGGGATCCTGTCGAATCCCGGGGACGTCGACGTCACGGTCGTGTCGGCGTCGAGCCCGATCTCCACGCAAGTGGAGCTGCACGAGACACTCGTCGACGATGACGGGATGATGATGATGGTCGAGCGCGAGCAGGGCTTCGTCGTTCCCGCGGGCGGTGAGTTCGTCTTCGAGCCTGGCGGGCCGCACGTCATGTTCCTCGACATCGACGCCGCGTCGTACCCCGACGAGGTCGAAGTCACGCTCGAGTTCGATGGCGCCGAGTCGCTGACCTTCATGGCCGAGGTCCGCGCCATCGACGGCGGGATGGGCATGGGTCACGGCGACGGGTGAGCTGCTGCGCAGCAGGCCTGCGTGGCCGGTGCGCTACCCGACGGGACGAAGTCGGTCAGGTTCTGCCGGTGTCGGCGACGGGCGCGGCTGTGAGACCCCTCGCGTAGGGTCGATCACATCTCGGGTGGCCCACGAGTCGCCCCTCGTTCCGCACCCTCGGGGTCGCCCCGACGGAGAAGCGACGGAGAGTGACATGGGCACGAACAACCGGCAGCGACGCGCTGATGGCGGCCGGCACGAGAGGTCCGCCGCGGTCTGGCTCGAGCTCGAGGTCACGATGCATCGTCTGCTGGATCGGGTGTGGGCCACGGGTTGGCAGCCAGTCGAGTTGGTTCGGGTGGTCCGCCGACTGGCGAAGCGTCCCGCGACATCGGAACTGCTGCGGCACCTCGTCGCCATCGACCACGCGCGTCGCCGGCCCGACACGCTGCACCCACGCTGGCAGCAGCAGATCCAGTCGCTCGAGCTGCCGCAGCGGGCCGGTCGGAGGGGCTGGCTCGCCGAGATGCTCTGGCACACCACCGGGCCGCACATCGAGATGAACCTCCGTACGCTCCTCTCGGCGGTGGACGAATTGACCACGGTGCTGAGCCACCTCGATCCGCTGCCGAGGTTGATCCCGCCACCCGGCGGCGGCCCTGACGACGTCGACATCCAGCTCGGCGGCCATGGTGCGGAGGACCGGGATCACGACGCGCACGATCCGGTGCTCGAGCGGGTGCGGGCGCTGCTCGCCAAGGCCGAGTCGACCTCGTTCCCCGCCGAGGCCGAGGCGTTCACCGCCAAGGCGCACGAGCTGATGACCCGTCATGCGATCGACTCGGCCATGGTCGAGGGTCGAGCAGTGGCAGCGGGGTGGGTCACGGCGATTCGCATCCCCATCGACGACCCCTACCGTGACTCGAAGTCGCTGTTGCTGCACGTCGTGGCCCGGCACACCAGGTGTCGGACCGTGCGTCACTCCGACTACGCGATGTCGACCGTGATCGGAGCGAGCCGCGACCTCTCGGTCGTCGAGCTGATGTTCACCTCGCTGCTGCTCCAGGGTCAACAGGCGGTGCTCGCCGAGGCCGCTGGTGCCCGGGCAGGGGACCACCAGCGGAGCCGTGGCTTCCGTTCGTCGTTCCTGACCGCCTATGCGTATCGCATCGACGAGCGACTGGCCGAGGTGTCCGCCGAGGTGGCCGATCACGTGTCGACGTCGTCGGGGGTGGACGTGCTGCCGGTGCTGGCCGATCGTCAGCAGTTGGTCGACCAGGAGGTCGACCGCCTCTTCGGCACGCTCACATCGTCACGGCGTCGGTCAGCCGTCGACGCCGCCGGCTGGCAGAGCGGTCGGCGGGCGGCTGATCGGGCACGCCTCGGCGAACCCGACCTCAGGAAGGGCTCCACTGCCGCCATCGCATCATGATGTGCGCACCACACTCGACCTCGCCGACGAGGCGGCCCGCGAACAGCTGTGGCCCATATGCGACGCGCCTGCGGCGTCGAGCCCGGTCACGTCAGCGGGTGAGGTGGATGCCGAGTTGGCGCGAGCGGGCCACCACGGCGCCGTTCGAGTCCCACAGCGTGCCCGACTCGATCATCCGGCCGTCGTGGAGGTCGTCGCACTCGAACACGGCGCGGATCCAGCCAGGCGCCGGTCGGCGACGCACGTGCACGGTGAGCTCCACCGTGGGTACCCAGCCGACGCGCCCCACCAGCGGGTACAGCGAGGGCGGGAACGCATCGGCGAACACGACGAGCGCGAGCGTCGATGGTGGCGCACCGTCGGCGAGGCGGATCCAGCCCGCCACCACGGCGCGATCGGCCGTGCCCGCCTCGGCGTGAGCCGGATCGATGCGCACGTCCACCCGTGACAGGATCGGCAGCTCCACCCCCTGGGCGAGGTCGCGCCGGTCGACGCACGCCTCGGGCGGCGGGAGTTCGATCGGATCAGGCGCGAGCTCCGGGCCCGACCCGGCCGACTCCGAGAGATCGCCGAACACCGCGGTCGTGACCAGTCGCTCCGTGTCCCGCTGGATCAGCGTGCCCCGGGCCACGCCCGTGGTGCGTCCGACCCTGACGACCTCGGCACGCACCTCGCCGTCGGTGTCGCCCGCCGCCGGGCGCAGGAACTGGGTGGTGACCGACAGCGGATCGGGATGCCCGGCGAGACCACCCAACACCCGCAGCACGGGCGTGAGCGCGTACCCGCCGTTGGGGTTGTCGCCGATGCTCCACGCCCCGTGGAGATGCGTCGTCCAGTGGTCGCCGCGCTCGACCACCGCCGTCTCGTGCTCGAACGTCCCCATTCCCCGAGTCTCGTCCATCGACCTCTGCAGCCCGTTCACCTCCGCTCCGTCTGCACTGAACCGTCCGCCCGAACGAGCCGTCGAGCTCGACGACGGGGCGCTGGCGCTGTCGACGGGTGTGACCGGTCAGGTCGCGGGGAGTCGGTCGATGGTCGGGCGCAGGATCATGGTGTAAGTGTCGGCCATCGCCGGCTCGCGGTGTTCGGCCTGGGCGGCGAGGCGGGTCGGGTCCATCGCCACGGCCATGAACGCCGCCTTCGACGGGAACATGTTGAAGCGGACCTCGTCCCACGACCGGCCGTCGCCCACGATCACGTCCTCCACCTCGAACCAGCCGCCGATGCGCACGCCGTGGGGACCGGCCGACTCGAAGGCCTTGGTCTGGTACTCGACCAGCTGCTCGCGGCTCGCTCCGCGCCGGCCGTCGCCGTCGTCGGCGTACCTGATCACGTGCAGGATCGCGATCGGCCCGTCGTCCGCGGTCGGAGGGTGCGGCACGTCGGTCCAGTCGACCCACTCGATGTCGTCGGGCACCGGCGGATCGATCGGCAGGCAGCCCATCACGATCGTGGAGGCCATCCCTGCTTCTTTGTGGACATGCTTCGTGGCGAAGTCGGGTCGCATCTGCATCTCGATGAACGATCGGCGGGTCGGGTACTTCACGATGCCGATGCGGTGCCACGTGGGAGAGTGGCCCAGGAGTTGGGTGTCGACGTCGGCCAGGAACACGACCTCGGCGCCGATGTCGCCCAACACGTCGATCGGGGCGTAGAGATCGTCGGCCTCGCGGCCCGACACGTCGGGGCCGCTGCCGTCGGCGTACTCGGCGCGCTCCTTGTACGACATCAGGTTGAGCATCCAGATCGGCCCGTCGTGGGCCGGGTCGGTGGTGGCGAGCCGCATGCCGTACTCGCGGTTCACCTGCCCGTAGCCGGGCTGAGGCGGCGCGCTCATGTCGTGCCTCCTGTTGTCGGGATCGGTGCCACCCGGTCGCGCCCTGCCGGCATCCAGTTCGGGCCGGCGGTGGCGTCGACACGGGCCATCAGGCGCATGCCCACCGGTTCGATCAGCTCGATGAACCGGTCGGTCAGCTCGGCGCCGAGGTGCTGCCACGGCACGACGGTCAGGCGATCGAGCCGGTCCTCCAGGTGCTGGCGGTACTCGATCCCGGTGAGGTTCACCCGTCCGTCGTCGGCCAGGCCGCGGGCCTCGAGCTCGGCCAGCGCCGCGTCCACGGCGGTGTCGTCGGCGCCGCGGCTGCGCGCCACCCAGTGGTCGTCGTAGTTGCGCCATGCGCCATCGAGCACACCGGCCGCGTCGGTGGACAGGCCCTCGGCGATCTGGATCGCCCAGTGGGTGTCGCCCCGCCACTCCCGGATGCAGTTCACCGCCAGCCAGGCCGACAGCAGCGGTTCGTCTGCGGGTCGGGGCCACTCGCGGTGTGCCGCGAACAGTGGCCGGCCGGCCGGCGACAGGGCGTCGGCGGCGGCCCACATCGGATCGGTCAGGGCGGCCAGGCCGTCGACGATCCCGGGCACGTACTCGTGCAGGCCCTCGACCACGGCACGGTCACGAGCGGCGGCGGCTTCGGCGAACGTGGTGTGGGCCCGACAGTGATCGAGTGCGAATGCCACGAAGTCGGGATGGATCGACCCGAACGCGGCGGTGACCGCCTGGTTGCCGGCGCCGGCCAGCGGAGCGCCGCGGGTGGCGATGTAGTAGCCGAGTCCCTCCGGCACGCCCAACGCCGCGTAGTTGGCGACTCCCACCGGATCCCAGAAGATCCAGCCGACCAGCCGGTGGGATGCGAGGGCGGCCCGCCGACTCCGATCGATCCATGCCGGATCGAGATCGGTGTTCGCGACCTGCTCGTGGTTCGTCATCATCGATACCCAACACTACTGACAGTCACACTGTCAAGAGTTCGCGTGCGATCCTGTGGGTTCGACACCAGGAGGGAACGACATGGACAACGAGCTGCACTGGCGATCGGGCACCGAGTTGGCGGCTGCCATCCGGGCCAAGGAGGTGTCGAGCCGGGAGGTGCTCGACCACCTGGTCGAGCGGATCGATCGGCTCGACGGCCCGGTCAACTCGGTGGTCCACTGGGATCTCGAGCGCGCCCGGGCCACCGCCACCGCCGCCGACGAGGCGGTGGCGCGCGGCGACGAGCTCGGCGCCCTGCACGGCGTACCGATGACCATCAAGGACTCGTTCCAGACCGAAGGGTGCATCACCACCTCGGGCGCACCCGAGCTGGCCGAGCATGTCCCGACCGAGGATGCCTGGCCGGTGGCCCGGCTCCGCGACGCCGGTGCCGTGGTGTTCGCCAAGACCAATCTGCCGATCTACGCCGGCGACATCCAGAGCTACAACGACGTCTACGGCACCACCAACAATCCCCACGACGTCACCCGCGGGCCCGGCGGGTCGAGTGGCGGGTCCGCCGCCGCGCTCGCGATGGGGTTCACCCCGATCGAACTCGGCAGCGACATCGGTGGCTCGATCCGCGTGCCCGCCCACTACTCCGGCGTGATGGGTCACAAGCCCAGCTTCGGCATCGTGCCCGCCCACGGGCAGATCCCCGGCCCGCCGGGAACGCTGTCGCAGGCCGACCTGGCCGTGGCCGGTCCGCTGGCACGCACGGTGGACGATCTCGAGACCGAACTCCACGTGCTGGCCGGGCCCGACCGCTGGAACACCCCGGCATGGCGGCTCGACCTCCCACCGAGTCGGGCCACCGAGCTGGCCGACTTCCGCATCGCCGCCTGGCTCGACGACGAGCACTGCCCGGTCGACGCCGACACCGCACGCGTGCTGGGCGAGACCGTGACCGCCATCGAGGGCGCCGGCGGGCGGGTCGACACCGACGCCCGGCCCGGGTTCACGCTCGCCAAGGTGGACGATGTGTTCCAGAACCTGCTGATGATGGCGCTGTCGGGTGGTCACGAGCGCAGCAAGATCGAGCGTATGGCCGAGGCCACCGGCGACGAGCCGATGGCGTTCGTGAAGCGCGCCACCGCCAGTCGCCATCGCGACTGGCTGTCGTACCACGAGCGGCGGATGCAGATCCGCGAGCGGTGGGCCGAGTTCTTCGGCGACTTCGACGCCATCGTGCTGCCGGTGCATCCGCGCCCGGCCATCCCCCACGACCACCACGAGCCGATGTGGGACCGCATGGTCGACATCGGGGGCGAGTCGAAGCCGTACGGCCACCTGTTCCGCTGGACCGGTCCGGCCGGGGCTGCGTACCTCCCCGCCACGGTCGTGCCGGTGGGAATGAGCGCCGACGGGCTCCCGATCGGCGTCCAGATCGTCGGCCCGTACCTCCACGACCTCACCACCTTGCGCCTCGCCGCGCTGGTCGCGGAGCTGATGGGCGGCTGCCCCCGCCCCGCGCTCAGCGCAGGGCGATGAGGGTGTCGAGCTCGACGGGGATGCGGGCGGCCAGCTCGTCGAGATCGGACACGGCGTCGCGATCCGACACGAGGCTCAGGCACAGGCGGTCGCCCACCGACATCGCACCGATGTGGAGCGCCATCCCGTCGACCACACCGAGGATCGGGTAGACCCCCTCGACGAGCGCGCCGAGCGCGTACAGCGGTTCCTTCGGGCCCGGCACCGACGTGATGGTGGTGTTGAACGGGGGCATGAGGCGATCGGCGATCGGACTGCGATCGAGCAGCCGTGACGCCACGATCCCCACGAGCGGTGTGCTGCCACCCACGCCACGGATCTCGGCCACGGTCATCGCGCCGTGGCGGTCGATCGCCTCACCGATCTGGGTGTGGACCGAGCGCAACCGCTCCCGTGGATCGTGCAGCTGGGTCTCGAGGTTCACCACCACACCGGCGATGCCGTCGATGGCCTCGGGATCGCTCACCGACAGCGGCACGAGCGCCTTCAACGACTGCTTGGGGAGTTCGTCGTGCTCGAGCAGCCACCACCGCAGGGCGCCCGAGCAGGCGGCGCTCAACACGTCGACGGTGCTCACACTCAGCCGCGAGCGCACCTCGGCGATGCGCCGCAGGTCGAGCTCGGCAGCGGCCCACCGGCGGTGCTGACCCACCCGGCCGTTGAACGAAGTGCGTGGGGTCACCCCGATGTGCTCGCCGATCACGATCGAGCGCTGGGCCCGCTGGTTCATCAGCGCCAGCGCGGGGTTCAACAGCGCACGGAGACCGGGCACCGAGTTGAGGGTGCGGGGCACCCGCGTCAGCGTGCGGAGCGGATCGACCAGCGCGTTGCGCCAGGCCGTGGTGCCCATGTCGACCCACGACGGGCCGTGCTCCGGCCACCACCGTTCGGCCGGTTCGTCGGAACCGATCAGTTCCGGCGACGGGCTCAGGAGGCCGGCGTTGATCTCGTGGCCGGTGGACGAGCTGAGCGCGGCCAGGTGCATCTTGAACAGCAGGGCGGCACGGCCGTCGGCCAGCCCGGAGATGAGGTACAGCTCCCACAGTGGTCGGGCGCGGTCGAGCGGACGACTGTGGATGCGCGCGACGAGCTCGGCCAGCGAGGAGGGATCGTCGGGGTCGGGCACCGCGATGTGCCGGAGGTGGTAGTCGAGGTCGAAACCGGGATGGTCACGCCACCAAGGACGGTCGAGGTTGAGCGGCACCTCCATCAGCGACTGGCGCAGCATCGGCAGCTGGTCGAGCCGGGCGCTCACCTCGCGTCGGAGGAGCGCGGCGTTCAACCGCTCGGGTGTATCGGCACCGAGGACCGTGAGCGTCGAGGTGTGTCCGAGCGCGGTCGGTGTCTCGATGGCGAGCAGCCGGGAGTGGCGGCGGTCGAGTTGGCTGGTGGGCATCGCGTTCACGTCCCGAGCGGTCCTGCCGCTCGCGACGAGGGCTCGATGTGGGCGTCGAGGTCGGCGTCGGGGTCGGGGTAGAGGAAGCGCAGCAGCGACGGCGGTTCGAACGGGCGCCACTGGCCGTCGGCCTGGGCCAGCCGGTCGGCCACGGCCCACACCACCGTGGGGTTGTGTCCGAGGCCGATGTGGGCACCGCGGACCTCGATGTTCTCGGCCGTGGGGCCCGCGGGTTGTCGACAGGTGGTCCACGCGACCACCCCGTCCTGCCGGGAGAAGATGGCGGTGGACGGCACGGGGATCTGGGTGAGGTCGTGCGCCCGACGGCCCCGCTGCAGGCCCGCCAGCTGCGCGATGCGCCGCACCGAGTCGCTCAGGTTCGCGTCGGGGTCGTCCACCTTGATGGGGCTGCCGAGCGTGACGACCTGGCGCACCTCGTCGGGGCGGTGGAGGGCGAGCAGCCGGGCCATCACCCCACCGAGGCTCCATCCGACGATGTCGATCGGACCACGGTTCATCCGCACCAGCGACTCGAGGCGGCGGAGGAGTTGGCGCACCGTCTCGTCGTCGGCCCCGACGTTGATGCCGAGGCCCCAGGCGCCCGGACGATGACCGAGCGCCAGCAGGGCGGCGCGCAGAGGAGCCGTGGAGATGTCGCCGGCCGTGAATCCCGGGAGCA
This sequence comes from Ilumatobacter sp., assembly GCA_007693335.1. Classification (GTDB taxonomy): domain Bacteria; phylum Actinomycetota; class Acidimicrobiia; order Acidimicrobiales; family Ilumatobacteraceae; genus SKSP01. Next base: position 14,891 of record REDU01000105.1, read on the forward strand.
CGAGCACGCGCCGGCCGGTACCACGGGGCGCGGTGGCCAGCCAGGGTGCCGAGAGCAGGAACGCGCCGAGCTCTGGCACCGCCGTGAGCTCGCAGATCGCCGGGGCGGGACGCTGCATCACCGCAGTCTGGTACGTGGGGCCGGTCGAGGACATGACCGGACGATCACTCCTCGAGCAACGCCGCCAGTGACTGGGTGGCCTCGATGAACTCCTCGACCATGTCGTAGACCACCTGGGCCGACTTCTTCGAGGTGTTCATGTCACCCACGATCTGCCCGACGAAGTAGTTCGCGAGCTTCTCGGCGCCCGATCCGGGCGTGTGCGCGGCGCGGGCGATGCGGGCCTGGGCGGCCGCCGTGAGCACCGGCTGGAGTGGCATGCCGAGCGGATCGGGCGTGTCCGTACGGTCCCACTCCTCGGTCCAGGCCGACTTCAGCATGCGGGCGTGCTTTCCGGTGAGCGAGCGCGAGCGGATGGTGTCGGCCGACGTGGCCGCCAGCATCTTCTGCTTCACGACCGGGTGCGTCTCGGCCTCCTCGGTGGTGAGCCACACCGACCCGCACCAGACACCCTGTGCGCCGAGCGCCATCGCCGCTGCCATCTGCCGACCCCGACCGATGCCGCCGGCGCCCAGCACGGGCACCGGGGCCACGGCGTCGACGATCTCGGGGATGAGCACCATCGTGCCGATCTCGCCGGTGTGGCCGCCGGCCTCCGAACCCTGGGCGATGATGATGTCGACCCCGGCCTGCACGTGTCGCTCGGCGTGCACCGCCCGACCCGCCAGTGCGCCGACCAACCGGCCGGCCTCCTTGACCTTGTCGATCATGAACTGCGGCGGCGGCCCCAGCGCGTTGGCGACGAACGCGGCCCGGTGGGCCAGCACGATGTCGAGCTGTGGGCCCGCCGCCGAGGCGGAGAACGGGGCGGCGGTGGACGTGGTGCTGACCGCGCCCACCGACCGACGGTCGGTGTCGGAACCGTCGTCGGGGAACTCGGGCACCTCGTAGCGGCGGAGGATGTCGTCGACGAAGTCGACGGCCTCGGCCGGGATCAGCTGGCGGATGTCGTCCATCGTGTAGCCGCCGTCGGCGTCGCCCGCGTACTTGGCGGGCACGATCAGGTCGACGCCGTAGGGGCGATCGCCGATCTCGTCCTCGATCCAGTCGAGGTCGATCTCGAGCTGCTCGGGTGAGTGCGCCACGGCACCCAGCACGCCCAGCCCGCCGGCCTTCGACACGGCGGCCACCACGTCGCGGCAGTGGGAGAAGGCGAAGATCGGGAACTCGATCCCCAGCATGTCGGTCACGGGAGTGCGCATGTCCGCACGGTACCGAAACGCGGTGGGTCATCTCCCACCGCGCCGCGCGACCCGATCAGTTCTCGACCTGGGCCTCGACCTCGGCCTCGACCTCGCCGGCGGCGATGGCATCGACCAGCCGGGCGTGGTCGGCCCGGGTCTGCTCGGCGTAGGCCATCGACCACTCGGTCACGGCGTCGATGAACACGTCGCCCGACCCGAGATAACCGGCGATCGCCACGGGGTCGCCGGTGCGCCCGTGCGCCCGGGCCAGCACGCCGCCGCAGAGTCGGAGATAGGTGAGGAACGTGTCCGGACGCATGGTCGTCACGTCGAACGAGAACTTCATGTCACGGAGCTGGCGCACGTAGAAGTCGAACGACTCGTGATCTGCCCACCCGAGGAAGACGTCGGCGGCCGTCTGGATCTCGCGTTGACCGGTCACCACCCGCCGACCACCCGAGCCCGCGTACGCGCCGCAACTGCGCTCGAACACCGACGGCGGCGCCTCTTTGATCTGGAGGAACAACGGTTCGTGGTCGGGTGCCATCAGCAGCGCCACGAGACAGCGGGTCCCCACACTGCCGACCCCCACCACCTTGCGGGCCACGTCGATCAGGCGGAATCGTTCGATCAGGACCCGTCGTTCTTCGGGGAGGGTGTCGAGGTAACGCTCGAAGAACGTCGCCGCCGCATCGGCCTCGAGATGGGTCAGCCCGGCGTGGGTGACGAGCGGGGGTTGCTCGGCGATACGGAGTCCGTCGTCGGTCAGCCTGGTCAACCGGGGCAGCAGCTGTTCGGACGTGCGGCGCCGCATCTTGGCGATGGCCTTGTTGACGGCCCGCTGGGCGTGGTCGGGGGCGGCGGCCAGCAGCGTCCGCTCGAACTCGATCTGGCGGTACCAGGCCTCGAGCACACTCATCTCGGCGGTGGCGGTCATGGCGTCGCGGTAGGCAGCTGCTGCGGCGCGGGCGGCCTCGCGAGCCACCTCGGGTCCGAACCCGAGATGATCGGCGGCCACGGAGGCACTGGCGGTGAGACGCTTCACGTCCCACTCCCACGGGCCCACCAGGGTCTCGTCGAAGTCGTTGAGGTCGAACACTTCACGCCGCTCGGGACTGGCGAAGCCGCCGAAGTTCAGGAGGTGGGCGTCGGCGCATGCCTGCACCGTCAGTCCCGAGGTGGGCGTGTGGGCGAGATCGTCGGCCATCACGAGCGCCGCGCCGCGCAGGAACGCGAACGGCGACTCGGCCATGCGGCCGAGCCGGATGGGGATCAGATCCTGGAGGCGGGTGACGTGCTGCTCGGCGAGCAGTGCCAGCGGGTCGGGGCGGTCGGGGCGGACGGGGTGCTCGGCGTGCGTCGACCGAGGCGAACGCTGGCGCCTCGAACGTGCGTCGTCGCGACGATCGGCTCGGCTCCGCAGCACGTCGGTGGGCTCGGCCGTGAACTGCGGGATCTTCGATGGAGGGCTCGACACGCGCCAACGCTTCCACATCCGACCCTCCGATGTCGACGGCCGGGTCGCGCACCCCCTCGTCAAGATCGGGACATCGGGCATCACGATCCCCGTCATCACGACCATCAGAGGAGACGACAATGAAGGTGCTCATCGCCACCAACGAGACCCAGGGCGACCACCCGGGCGACTACACCTGGACCGTCGAGGGGGAGCTGGTCACCCCGGTCACCGCCGAGTGCTGTTCGCCAGCCACGTGCGGGTGCGGTCGCGGCTTCCCGGGATTGGCGAGCTGCCGGGCCACCACCACGGCCATGGTGGTGGAACGCCCCGACCTCGACCCCGACGAGGTGTGGGAGGCCCTGTACGACTCGCTCTCGCGCGACGGCTGGGCCGACCATCTCGACGACACCGAGTTCGAGGCGCTGGTCGACGAGCATCTCTGGTGCATCGAGACCGTGTGCTCCTCGTTCCCCGTCGGCACCGTGGTGAGTCGTTGGGGCACCAAGGTGTACAGCCGTCAGGTGTCGGCGGCGGCGTGACGGTCAGGTCAGATCGCGACGCTGCAGGCCGGCCAGGCCGATGGCGGCCAGCGCCGCGGCCACCGCCGTGAGCATCACGAGCGGCAGCACCTCGAACGGTGCGGCCGGGAGGGCGGGCAGGTGCGTGAACGGTGAGATGTCACGCATCCAATTCGGTAGCCCGATCAGTTCGGCCAGCAATCCCACCACGGCCGCCACCGCGAGGCCGGCCCAGGCCACGAGCGCCCAGCGCGGCAGCACACCGAACAGCGCCGCCGCCAGACCACCGAGCACGAGCATGGCGGGCACCATCGTGACCGTTGCGCCCAGCACACGCAGCAGCTCGCCGGCGTCGCCCGACGCCAGGGCGAAGCCCAGCCCCATGGCCAGCCCGCCGGCGCCGATCACCAGCACCGAGCCCACCAACGCCACCAGCAGGTGTCCGCCCATCCAGGTGCGGCGCGCCACCGGCGCCGACAGCACCGACTCCACCCGGCCGTCGGTCTCCTCGCCCCGCAGGCGGAGCACGGCCGACACCGTGTACCCCGAGGCCACGAGCCCGAGCATGAGCGCGGCGGTCGCCACGAAGGCGTCGGTGAGCGTCCCCTCGCCGAGCTGCGCGAAGAAGTCGGCCATCTCGGGGTTGTCGGTCAGCAGCGACTCGGCCTCCACCGCCACCACGCCGTAGAAGAACCCGACCGCCGCCAGACCAGTGCTCCAGCCGATGATCGAACCCCGGTGGAGTCGGGCGGCGAGACCCACTGCCGACGACAGTCGTGGCCCGGCATGTGCCGGTCCCGGCCGCTGGGCGATCAGCCCGGCGCCGAGATCACGGCGCGAGGTCAACGAATCGGCGGTCACGATCAGTCCGATCGAGGCGACCACCGGCAGCAGCAACACCCACCAGCGCTCGTCGGCGTAGGCGCGTACGGCCTGCGCCCATCCGATCGGTGAGAGCCATGACAGCCGACCGTCGCCCACGTCGCCCGCCGCCCGGAGGGCGAACGCCACCCCCAGCACCGCGGCTGCCGACCCGTTGGCGGCGCGCGCCGACGAGGCCACCTGACCGGCCACCAGGGCCACGCTGGCGAACATCATGCCCGCCCCGATCAGCGCACCACCGAACGCGATCGATCCGGCCACGGGCAGGTCGAAGACGATCAACGAGATCGTCACCCCCACCGCCATCGCGACGTTCGCGATCAGTACCCCGGTCATGGCAGCGGTGGCGGCTGCATGCCGACCGACGGGGGCGGCCCGGACGAGCTCGGACCGGCCCGTCTCCTCCTCGGTGCGGGTGTGCCGCGTCACCATGAAGATGCTCATGAGTGCCACGGCGATCACGCTCCAGATCGACATCTCGTTGATGAGCACCGCGCCCACCGTCGGATCGTCGAGGCCGTGGCCCGGCCCCGACTGCACGATCATGGCGGCGTTGTCGCGCACGAGGTTCGCGTACGACGCGAGCGACTCGGCCGTGTCGTAGAGACCCACGACGCTCGCGGCCGACAACGCCACGAGACTCACCACGGCCACCACCCAGATCACCATGCGGACCCGATCGCGTCGCAGCACCAATCGGAGCAGTTGCGCCGTACCGGTGAGGGTGGAGCCGTGCCGGGGCGCGGCGGTCACGGAGCGTCCACTGCGTCGTCGTCCCCCACCACCACGTCGTCGCCGTAGTGGCGCAGGAACAGCTCCTCGAGCGTGGGGGGCTGGCTGACCAGCGACCGGATCCCGAACTGCGTGAGGTGACGCACCGCACCGTCGAGCTCGGCACCGTCCACGTCGAAGCTCACATGGCCGTCGTCGACCCCCACGTCGTGGACGCCCGCCAACGTGTCGAGCCCCTCGACCGGTCGCTCGGTACCAGCGGTGATGCTCGTACGGGTGAGGTGTCGGAGTTCCGCCAACGTGCCGCGCTGCACCGTGCGCCCCTGGCGGATGATGGTGACCCGGTCGCACAGCTTCTCGACCTCGGCCAGGATGTGGCTCGACAGCAGCACGGTGCGCCCCTCGGCCTTGGCCTCGAGGATGAACTCCTGGAACACCGACTCCATCAGCGGGTCGAGCCCCGAGGTGGGCTCGTCGAGCACGAGGAGCTCGACGTGCGACGACAGTGCCGCCACCAGCGCGACCTTCTGCCGGTTGCCCTTCGAGTAGGTGCGGCACTTCTTGCGCGGGTCGAGCACGAGCCGTTCGATCAGCTCGTCGCGTCTGGCCGCGTCGACCCCGCCGCGCAACCGCGACAGCAGATCGATCACCTCACCGCCCGACAGGTTGGGCCACAGGTTCACGTCGCCGGGAACGTAAGCGAGACGTCGGTGCAGCTCGACGGCGTCGACCCACGGGTCGCCGTCGAGCAACACCGCGTGACCGCTGTCGGCCCGCAGCAGGCCCAGCAGGATGCGGATCGTCACGGTCTTGCCGGCACCGTTCGGGCCGAGGAAGCCGTGCACCTCTCCGGTCGACACCTCCAGGTCGAGACCGTCGAGCGCGCGTGTCGACCCGAACGTCTTCACGAGGTTCGAGATCGAGATGGCCTGGGACATGGACCCCTCCCTGTCGTTCGTCAGCCGCGCCGCAGTCTGTCAGCCTCGACCGTGGCTCGTGCAGCGACGCGCACGGTGTCGCCCGACACCAACCACACCGACAGGCCCCGCTCCGACACGCCGTCGGCGGTCGCCGTCAGCAGGGTCAGGGACCGATCGTGCCCGCCGACCGGCGCGAGGTACTCGATCTCGAAGCGTCCGACGGCGCCGACGCCGTGCTCGGCCAGGGCCTCTTCGACGATCGCCCACTGCACCGCGTTGTTGACGTGGTCGAACACGTCGAGGTCGACGCGGCGGAGCGCCCATGGACGGCGATCGGCATCGGTCGGCGGTGGTGGGAGGGTGAGCCGGCTGGACACCCGGCGTCCCGCAGCGGCCGACCCGTAGATCTCGTGGAACCGCTCGCTCAGACCGGTGGGCCGGCCGGTGCTCGCGTCCACCTGCACCCACAGCGCCACCGCCTCGACCGCTCCGCCCCGATCGCCCGCGATCGACGTGCGCCGCTCGGCCCAGCTCCGCCCGGAACCGGAGCAGAACGTGGTGAGCTCCAACCGCTCGCCCAGCACCGGGGCGTGCCGTACCTCGATCATCGCCCGGCGCACCACCCAGCCGAAGGTCTGACCCAACCCGCTCTGATCGGCGTCGTCGGTGGCCACGTCCTGGAGGTGGCGTGCGGTTGCGTCGAGGCGGAGACGCCCGGTGGGGTCGACGTCACCCAGCCTCACGGTGTGGCCGGCCGTGAACCGTCGGCCAGCTGCGGGCAGGTCCACGAGCTCGGTGGCGGGCAGCACGGCGCTCATCGGACTCATCTTCCCAGCCCGACGGGTGGTCTGCTCGCTCGATGGTCGCTCTGCTCCCGGACTGCAGACGCGCGAGGCTGGGTGGGTGAGCGAACACGTCGAGATCCAGATCCCCTGCGGTTCGGCCGAGGAGGCCGCTGCGATGGCGACCGTCCTGGTCGAGGCGCACCTCGCCGCGTGCGTGCAGGCCGTGCCCGTGCAGAGCGTGTACCTCTGGAACGGCCAGACGGCACGCGACGACGAGGTGCTGCTGCTGGTGAAGACCCGGGCCGATCGCTTCGACGTGATCGAACAGTGGGTGCACCAGCACCACTCGTACGAGCTGCCGGCCATCACGATGGTGCCGATGGCGGGCAGCGCCGCCTACCTCCAGTGGATCGACGATCAGCTGAGCTCGTAGCGGACGGGCAGACGCTTCAGACCACCCACGAAGAGCGTCTTCATCAGTTCGGGTGTGCCGTCGAGCTCGATCGACCGGAGGCGGGGCACCAGCTCGGTGAGGAGCGCCCTGATCTCCATGCGGGCCAGCATCGCCCCCAGGCAGTAGTGCACGCCGAACCCGAAGGCGAGGTGCTTGTTCGGGGCGCGGCCCACGTCGAAGCGGAAGGGATCGGGGTACACCGCCTCGTCGCGGTTGGCCGAGGGGTACGACAGCAGCACGGCGTCGCCCGGCTCGAAGTGGTGGCCGCCGAGGTCGTACGGCTCGGTGCAGTTGCGCATGAAGTGCTTCACCGGCGTGACCCAGCGGATGATCTCGTCGACCGCGGTGCCGATCAGTGACGGGTCGTCGCGGAGTCGCTGCAGCTGGTCGGGGTTCTCGATGAGCGCCTGCATGCCGCCGGCCATCGCCGACGCGGTGGTGTCGTGGCCCGCCGTGGCGACGATCACGTAGTACGAGATGGTCTCCATGACGCCGAGCGGCTGCTGGTCGCCGTTCTCGTCGGCGATGGTGGCGTTCGCGATGGCCGACGCGAGATCGTCGGTCGGGTTGGCCCGGCGCTCCTCGGTGAGCGCTGCGAAGTAGACGAAGAAATCGTTGACGACCGCCACGAGGTCTTCGAGCGATTGCCCACGCCCGAGCTCGTCGTCGGCGGCGCCGAACAGCTCCTGGGTGAGCTGCAGCATGCGCGGATAGTCGGATTCGGGCAGCCCCAGGATCTTCAGGATCACCTGCAGCGGGTACTGCATGGCGATGTCGCGGGCGAAGTCGCAGCGCCCGCCCAACTCCACCATCTTGTCGGCGCTGCGGGTGGCGAGCTCGGCCAGATTCGCGTCGAGCTTGCCGAGGTTCTTCGGCAGGAACCACTCCGACGCCACGTTGCGGTACGTGCGGTGGTCGGGGTCGTCCATGTGGATGAGGGTGCGCAGCAGGTCACCCTGCTCCTCGCGGCGCCGGTCGGCCTCGAGGTTCGACAGCACCGGCTTCGGCGCGTTCGCCCACTGCGTGTTGTGGAGCTCGATCTCGAGCACGTCGGCGTGACGGGTGATCACGTGGAACGGTGCGAAGTCGGGGTGCTCGACCAGGTGGATCGGATCGTCGCGCCGGAGCACGGCGCAGGCGGCGTCGAACAGCGCCTCGTCGGCGTAGGCCTCCGGTGTGACGAACACCAGGCCGGCCTCGTCGGGCGTCATCTCACGTGTTGGCGCGTCGGTGCTCATGGTCTCGACCGTATTCGTCGGCCTGCATGCCGGGATCACCGGAAGGTTCGGTCAAGCAACGAGGCCCGGGTGTCGATGAACGATCGAGTGGAACCTCCCCCCGTCTCGACGAACCCCGTCTCCCCGCCTACCGTTCGGCCGTGAGCTCGCGGTACCCCACGCCCCTGCGTCCCCGCGGTCGCTCGCTCCGGGGCTGGTCCGTTCTCGCGGTGCTGGGGGTGGTGGCCGGCCTCGTCGCGACCCCGGTCGCGGGACCGGTCGCAGCGGACGACGAACGTGCTGCTGCCGTCGTCGATGACATCGACGACCAGTACCTGGTCACCTTCCGCTCGTCCGGTGGCCGTGAACGCGCGACCGCGGCGGCCACGCGTCGCGGCGTCGACATCGTGTCGGTGCACGATGGCCAGCGGCCGTGGGCGCTGGTCGAGGGCAGTGAGACCGATGTCGCTGCCCTCCGCGAGCATCCCGATGTGACGAGCGTGGAGCCGAACGTGGTGCTCCGTCTCGTTCGCGCCGGGCCGTCGAGCCCGCCACTGCGATCGTCCCGGGCCGATCCGCCCCAGGCCGATCCGCCCTGGGGTCTCGACCGCATCGACCAGACCGAGCTGCCGCTCGACCGGAAGTACGCCGCACCCGCCAGCGGTGCCGGTGTGCTCGTGTACGTGATCGACGACGGGGTCTACCGGGCCCACGCCGACTTCGGCGGCCGGGTGCAGCCGGGTTGGCACCACCCGTCGCTGGCCACGGCGAGCCATCCGGAGTGCAGCGCGCACGGCAGCCATGTGGCCGGCACGATCGCCGGTGCGATCGCCGGCGCCGCCAAGCGGGTCGAGATCGTGCCGGTGCGGGTCTTCGGTTGCAGCGGGGTGTCCAGCGCAGAAGGTCTGCGGATGGCGGTCGAGTGGATCCTCTCCACACACCCGCCCGGGGTGCCCGGTGTCGTGAACATGAGCTTCGGTGGCCGCCCGTCGCCGGCGGTCGACGCCATGGTCGCCTCGCTCGACGAGAACGGGCTCGTGGTCGTGGCTGCAGCCGGCAACAGCGGCAACAGCCCCGATCCTGCTCAGCGCGACGCCTGCAACTCATCGCCCGCGCGTTCACCGCACGCGCTCACGGTCGGCTCCACACGAGCCGACGACGTCCGCTCACCGTTCTCGAGCTTCGGCACATGCGTCGACCTCTTCGCCCCGGGCAGCCAGATCCGGTCGGTGGACACCCGCTGTTCGGCCACTGCGTTCATCTCGACGAGCGGTACGTCGATGGCCGCGCCGCACGCGGCGGGGGCTGCGGCGCTCCTGCTGTCACGTTCGCCATCGCTCACGCCGGCGCAGGTCCGTCGACAGCTCGTCGACCTCGCCGTCACGGGCGTCGTGGGTGACGCCGGTGACGGATCGCCGAACCGGCTGCTCCACGTCGCGCCGATCGCCGCCCTCGGCACCGATCCGGCGAAGGCTCCCGCTTCCTCGCCGTTGGTCATCCCGACCAACACCCGGTTCGCCGCCGCCGCCGAACTGCCGGTGGCCGATACCACCCTGAACGCCACCAACGAGCACGCGCACTGCGAACCCGGCGAGCCGCACCATGCCCACCAGACCGACGCCGCGCCCGGCGCCGCGTCGGTCTGGTGGACGTTCACCGCCCCGTCGGATGGGACCATGACGCTCTCCACCGCCGGATCGGACTTCGACACGCTGCTGGCGGCGTACACCGGATCGAAGGTGGGCTCGCTCACCCAGGTGGCCGCCAACGGCGATGTGTCGTCGTTCGACACCACGAGCTTCGTGTCGTTCCCCGTGACCGCCGGCACGCGGTACTCGGTGGCCGTCGATGGCGTCGGCGCCGCCACCGGCTCGATCAGGCTCGCGGTCGGCTGGAGGCCCGCGTCGCTGACACCCGCCGATGCCCCGTCCACGAGCGCGCCCGACGAACCGTCCGTCACCGGTGGGGACGCACCGATGTTCACGGGGTTGACGCCGGAGCGCTTCCTCGACACCCGTGCCACGGGTCGGGTCGCAGCCGGCTCGGTGACCGTGGTGCCGGTGGAAGGGCGCCCGGGAATCCCGAACGACGCACGCGCGGTGGTGTTGAACGTGACGGCGGTGGATCCGCTCGAGGCGGGGTTCGTCACGGTGTTCCCGTGCGTGGGCGACGACGGTGGTGTGCCGCCGGAGGCGTCGAACCTGAACTTCGTGGCCGGTCAGACGGTCCCCAACGCAGTGATCTCCCGGATCGGCACGGGGCCCGGCGATGTCGGCGCGGTGTGCGTGTTCGCGTCGGTGGCGACCGACCTGCTGGTGGACGTGAGCGGCGTGCTGCGATCAGGGTTCACCGGGCTCCGACCCGAGCGCGTGCTCGACACCCGGGTGACCGGTCGAGTGGCTGGCGGCACCGTCACGGTCGTGCCGGTCGCGGGTCGGGCGGGTGTGCCGTCGGCTGCGAGGGGTGTGGTGTTGAACGTGACGGCCGTGGATCCGCTCGAGGCGGGGTTCGTGACGGTGTTCCCGTGTGTGGGCCCGGCTGGTGGTGCGCCGCCGGAGGCGTCGAACCTGAACGTCGAGGCGGGGCAGACCGTGCCCAATGCCGTCGTGACGAAGGTCGGTGACGCCGGCTCGGTGTGCGTGTTCACCTCGGTCGAGACCGATCTGCTGGTCGACGTGTCGGGGGCGTTCGAGGCGGGGTTCGACGGTGTCGGGCCATCGCGGGTGCTCGACACGCGCTCGTCCGACCGGATCCCGGCTGACGGGATGGTGGTCGTTCGGGTGGCGGGCGTGGCGGGTGTGCCGTCGGCTGCGAGGGGTGTGGTGTTGAACGTGACGGCCGTGGATCCGCTCGAGGCGGGGTTCGTGACGGTGTTCCCGTGTGTGGGCCCGGCTGGTGGTGCGCCGCCGGAGGCGTCGAACCTGAACGTCGAGGCGGGGCAGACCGTGCCCAATGCCGTCGTGACGAAGGTCGGTGACGCCGGCTCGGTGTGCGTGTTCACCTCGGTCGAGACCGATCTGCTGGTCGACGT
>REDU01000035.1 GCA_007693335.1 Ilumatobacter sp.
CCGAACTCGTCGGTGCCGTCGAGCAGCTCATCGACTTCGTGGCCGAGGACTGACACCGCCGGTCCGGACGACGCCGGAAACGAGTCTGGGCTGCAGTTCGTGTCACGGGTGACACGAACTGCAGCCCAAACTGCTCAGTACGGGGTGGATCAGTACGTCGGGATCAGACGAAGGCGGGGGCGAAGATCAGGGCGACGATGGTCATCACCTTGATCAGGATGTTCATGGACGGCCCGGAGGTGTCCTTGAACGGGTCACCCACGGTGTCACCCACCACAGCGGCCTTGTGGGCTTCGGAGCCCTTGCCGCCGTGGTTGCCGGCCTCGATGTACTTCTTGGCGTTGTCCCATGCGCCACCGGCGTTGGCCATGTAGATGGCGAGCGAGAAGCCCACCACCAGCGCACCGGCCAGGAAACCACCCAGGGCGTTGACGCTGATGAAGCCGATCACGAGCGGCACCACCACGGCGAGGCCGCCGGGGATCAGCATCTCGCGCAGCGCAGCACTGGTGGAGATGTCGACGCACTTGGCGTACTCGGGCACGGCCGAGGGATCGCCCTCACGCAGGCCGGGGATCTCCCGGAACTGGCGCCGCACCTCCTCGATCATCTTGTTGGCCGCACGCCCGACGGCGTCGAGCGTGAGGGCGGCGAACACGAACGGCACCATGGCGCCGAGGAACAGGCCGATGAACACCTCGACCTGGCCCACGTCGAGCGAGAGCACCGTGCCTTCGGCCAGCAGCGAGGCCTCGAACGCCTTGAACAGCGCCAGGGCGGTGAGTGCCGCCGAACCGACGGCGAAACCCTTCGCGATGGCGGCGGTGGTGTTGCCGAGCGCATCGAGGCTGTCGGTCACTTCGCGCACCGACGGGTCGAGGTGTGCCATCTCGGCGATGCCGCCGGCGTTGTCGGCGATGGGCCCGTAGGCGTCCACCGACACGACCACGCCGAGCGTGGCGAGCATGCCGATGGCGGCCACGGCGATGCCGTAGATGCCCGCACCCTCGGCCATCTGCTCGCCACCCCAGTTCGCGAGACCGATGCCGACCACGACGAGGATCACCGAGGCGCCCACCGACATCTTGCCGGCCGACACGCCGGACAGCACCGTGGTGGCAGGACCGGTCTCCGCCTGCTTGGCGATGTTCTTGACGGTGCGGTACTCGTCGGAGGTCCAGACCTCGGCCACCTTGCCGATGCCGAAGCCGACCAGCAGACCGCCGATCACCGAGACGGCGAGGCCCCACCAGTTGTCGATGAGGTTGGTGGTCCCGTCCTCGTCCAGGATCTCGTTGAAGAAGACGTAGCTGAGCGCCACCACACCGACGACCGTGATGACCATGGCCACGTTGGTGCCGCGGTGCAGGGCCTTGGAGAGGTCCTTGCTCTCGAGGCTGTCGCCGGCACGGACGAAGAATGCCCCGATGATCGAGGCGACCATCCCGACCGCAGCGACGGCGAGCGGGAACACGAAGAACTCGGCATTGCCCAACACGGGGAGCTCGGGTGCGACGGTTCCGGCACCGAAGCCCAGGAAGCCGGCGAGCGCGAGCGGAGCGATGATGGAACCGCCGTAGCTCTCGAACAGGTCGGCGCCCATGCCGGCGACGTCGCCGACGTTGTCGCCCACGTTGTCGGCGATGGTGGCCGGGTTGCGGGGATCGTCCTCGGGGATGCCGGCCTCGACCTTGCCGACGAGGTCGGCGCCCACGTCGGCGGCCTTGGTGTAGATACCGCCACCGACGCGGCTGAACAGGGCGATCGACGACGCGCCGAGACCGAACGCGGTCACGACCTGATAGGGCTGGTCCACCTCGAGCCACTCGACGAAGATCAGGTAGCACATCGAGAGACCGAACAAAGCGAGACCGGCCACGGTGAAGCCCATGACCGCGCCGCCCCGGAATGCGAGCGGCAGTGCCTTGTTGGCACCTTCGATCGCAGCCTGGGTGGTGCGGGCGTTGGCCCGGGTGGCGATGGTCATGCCGATGAATCCGGCGATGCCCGACAGAACGGCGCCGAGGATGTACGTGAGTGCACCCCAGGGTCGGCCGTAGTCGAGCAGTGCGAAGATGAGCACGGCCATGATGACGACGAAGCCGGTCACCCAGGTGTACTCACGGCGCAGGAAGGCCTTGGATCCTTCCTGGATGGCGGTCATCAACTCGACCATCCGTTCGTTGCCGGGTGACTCTTTGGTCACCGCCATGAAGAAGTAGCCCGCCAGCGCGAGTCCGGCGAGAGCCGAGAGCGCGGCGATGTATGGGACGAGGTCCACGGTGTCAGTGCCTCCTGAGGCGTCAACAAGGGTCGCACCATGATGGTCGGTGGGACACCCCCAACACCAACTCTCGTGTCGCCGGTGCCCGACGATGGCACCGATCGTCGGTGTCGATCGATCGCGTGACCAGCGCGACACGAGATCGATTACGACCGGTTTCCGGCGGGGGGGTAGCGTCGGTCACATGGCACAGACCTTGAGTCGCGGTTCCGTGAGCGGAACCGCCGTGAAGCCGGGCGGCGGCAAACGCAAGCCCTTCCTCGTCGACCTGTACTCGACCGCGGTCGGCAAGAAGTACGTCATGGCGATCACCGGCCTGCTGCTCATGGGCTTCGTCGTGGCCCACATGGTCGGCAACCTCAAGTTGTTCCAGGGCGAGACCGACGGCGTGTACGCCCTCGACGTCTACGCCGTGTGGCTCAAGGAACTGCTGTACCCGGCCGCGCCGAAGTCGGCCGTGCTGTGGGTGATGCGGTCCGGGCTCATCGTGGCCGTGCTCCTCCACATCCACGCCGCATACGGACTCACCGTGATCAACCGCAAGGCCCGCTCGGTGAAGTACCAGTCGGCACGTGACTACGACGTCGCCAACTTCGCCAGCCGCACGATGCGCTGGACCGGCGTGATCGTCCTGCTGTTCATCCTGTGGCACCTGGCCGACTTCACCTTCGGTTGGGTCAACCCCGACTTCGTCTACGGCGAGGTGCACCGCAGCGTGGTCGCCAGCTTCGACCGGGTGCCCGTGGCCATCTTCTACATCGTCGCCAACATCGCGCTCGGCATCCACCTGTTCCACGGCCTCTGGAGCATGTTCCAGTCGATGGGTTGGAACAACCCGCGCTTCAACTCCTGGCGCCGTCCGCTGGCCACCGCCATCGCCACCGTCGTGGTGGTGGGCAACGTCTCGTTCCCGATCGCGGTGCTCGCCGGCATCGTCACCCACCCCGCCGTCTGACCGACCCCCCGAAGAGAGAGAGCGACATGAGCATCACACTCGACGCCAAGATCCCCGAGGGTCCGCTCGCCGACAAGTGGGACAACTACAAAGAGAACGAGCGGCTCGTCAACCCGGCCAACAAGCGCAAGTTCAAGATCATCGTGGTCGGGACCGGTCTGGCCGGCGCATCGGCATGCGCCACGCTCGCCGAACTCGGCTACCAGGTCGAGGCCTTCACGTTCCACGACTCGCCACGTCGGGCGCACTCGATCGCGGCCCAGGGCGGCATCAACGCCGCCAAGAACTACCGCGGCGACGGCGACTCGATCCACCGCCTGTTCTACGACACCATCAAGGGCGGCGACTTCCGCTCCCGTGAGGGCAACGTGCACCGGCTCGCGCAGGTGTCGGTCGACATCATCGACCAGATGGTCGCCCAGGGTGTGCCGTTCGCCCGTGAGTACGGCGGCATGCTCGACAACCGCAGCTTCGGTGGCGCGCAGGTGAGCCGGACGTTCTACGCCCGTGGTCAGACCGGTCAGCAGCTGCTGCTCGGCGCCTACCAGCAGATGGCCCGCCAGGTCGGCCTCGGCAACGTGAAGCTCTGGAACCGCATGGAGCTGGTCGACGTGGTGGTGATCGACGGCCGTTGTGCCGGCATCGTCACCCGCGACCTCATGACCGGCGAGGTCTCGTCGCACTCGGCCCACGCCGTGGTGCTCGCCACCGGTGGCTACGGCAACGCCTTCTTCTTGTCGACCAACGCGATGACGTGCAACGTCACCGCCGCCTGGCGGGCACATCGCAAGGGGGCGCTGTTCGCGAACCCCTGCTACACGCAGATCCACCCCACCTGCATCCCCCAGGCCGACGACTTCCAGTCGAAGCTCACGTTGATGTCGGAGTCGCTCCGCAACGACGGTCGGGTGTGGGTGCCCGCCAATCTCGACGAGACCCGTCCGCCCGACCAGATCCCCGAGGACGAGCGCGACTACTACCTCGAGCGCCTGTACCCGAGCTTCGGCAACCTGGCGCCACGCGACATCTCGTCGCGGGCCGCCAAACGGGCCGTCGACTCGGGTCGGGGTGTGGGTCCGTTGAAGAACGGCGTGTACCTCGACTTCTCCGAGGCCATCGGTCGTCTCGGCGCCGATGTCGTCAAGGAGCGCTACGGCAACCTGTTCGAGATGTACGAGCGCATCACCGGTGAGGACCCGTACACGGTGCCCATGCGCATCTACCCGGCCTCGCACTACACGATGGGCGGCATCTGGGTCGACTACGAGCTGATGACGACCATCCCGGGCCTGTACGCCGCGGGCGAGGCCAACTTCTCCGACCACGGTGCCAACCGTCTGGGTGCCTCGGCGCTCATGCAGGGTCTGGCCGACGGCTATTTCGTGTTGCCGTACACGGTGTCGAACTACCTGGCGCCGTTCCTCAACAAGCCGATCCCCGACACCAGCCACGAGGCGTTCAAGCTCGCCGAGCGGGAGGCGGCCGATCGGTTCAGCCGCTATCTGTCGATCGGCGGCACCCGCTCGCCCGACTACTTCCACCGTGAGCTCGGCAAGATCATCTGGGACTACTGCGGTATGGAGCGCAACCAGCAGGGACTCGAGAAGGCGCTGTCGGAGATCCCTGCGTTGTACGACGAGTTCCAGAAGGACCTCAACGTGACCGGCGACGGCGAGAGCACGAACCAGACCCTCGAGAAGGCCGGCCGCGTCGAGGACTTCTTCGAGCTCGGGATGCTGATGTGCCACGACGCCCTCGACCGCGAGGAGAGCTGCGGCGGGCACTTCCGCTCCGAGCACCAGACCGAGGAGGGCGAGGCGCTGCGCGACGACGACAACTTCGCCCACGTGTCGGCCTGGGAGTGGACGGGTGATCCCACCAGCCCGAACCTCCACCGAGAAGATCTCGCCTACGAAGAAGTCAAGCTGCAGACCCGGAGCTACAAGTGACCACCACGCTGAAAGACCTCACCCTCAAGATCTGGCGTCAGAAGGGCCCGAACGATGCCGGCCGCTTCGAGACCTACGACATCCCCGAGATCAGCGACGAGGCCTCCTTCCTCGAGATGCTCGACATCTTGAACGAGCGGCTCATCGAGTCGGGGCTCGAGGCGATCGTGTTCGACCACGACTGTCGTGAGGGGATCTGCGGCACCTGCTCGCTGATGATCGACGGCCACGCCCATGGTCCGCAGCGCGGCACCGCCACGTGTCAGCTGCACATGCGCCAGTTCACGAGTGGCGACACCATCGTGATCGAGCCGTTCCGGGCCACCTCGTTCCCGATCATCAAGGACCTCATGGTCGATCGTGCGGCGTTCGACCGCATCGTCGAGGTGGGTGGGTTCATCTCCGCTGCCACCGGCGGCGCGCCCGACGGCAACCTGATCCCGGTGCCCAAGCCCGTGGCCGACGCGTCGATGGATGCCGCGGCGTGCATCGGTTGTGGTGCGTGCGTGGCCGCCTGCCCGAACGGTGCCGCCAGTCTGTTCACCGGCGCCAAACTCGCCCACCTCAACCTGCTCCCGCAGGGGCAGGCCGAGCGCTTCAAGCGGGCCGAGGCGATGGTCGACACGATGGACGAGTACTTCGGTTCGTGCACGAACCACGGCGAGTGCGAGGCCGCCTGCCCCAAGTCGATCTCGATCGACGTGATCGCGCTGATGAACGCCGACTACCGCAAGGCGAAGTTCAAGAACCGCAAGGCGCTCAGCCGCACCTGACGCTCCGGGCCGCTCCGGACCTCTCCGGACCTCAGTCGGGCAGGATGGTCACGGCGGTGGTGTAGTGGTTGGTCGCCACCACGTCTCCGGCCGTGAAGCGCAGGTCGAAGGTGAGCGCGCCGAGGGTCTCGGGCACGTCCAGCTCGATGCGGCCAGCTTTGATGCACTCGTCGGCGGGTACGTCGCCGCCGAACGCCCACGACCGTTCGCCGCCACCCCATCGGGCGATCACCTGCACGAGGGCGGGTGCCAGCTCGCAGCGGAGGTCGTTCACCACGTGCACCGCCAACCGGAGATGGTCGCCCTGCACCACGAGATCCGGCGGGCGATCCATCATGACGAGGACCGGCACGCAGGCCCGGACGAGCGCGTGGAACGACTTCTTCGGCACCCGGTCGTGGTCGAGCACCGAGTACGAGATCGCGGGTGCCGGGTCGTTGAGGGCGTGCAGGGTGAATCCGCCGGTCGGTCGGTACTTGAGCCGGCGGAGCGTCTCGATCTGGTAGCGCACGAGCTCGGCCTGGTACGTCTGGGTGGCGTTGCGCCACGCGTCCCACGATTCTGCGTCGGCCGGGGGGACCCGTTGCGCGAACACGTCCATCTCCGCGCCGAACGTCGAACCGAGACGGTCGTGGTCGATCTCGGGCCAGCGCGAGGTGTCGACGTCGAGCGGTGAATCAGGCACCGACTGGGCGCCGAACTCCGACACGAACCGGACCAGTCGTGGGATCCGCTTCGCGACACGTTCGAGGTCGCGAATGTCGCCCGATCGCCATCCGAACGACAGGTGGCTGTCGGTGCCGTCGAGTTGTGGGAGATGGGGGAGCGACCCCGAGTGCGGCACGCATGGTCGGGTACCGTCCTGCTTCTCGATCGCGCGCTTCACCCAGCGGTCGAGCACCGATCGGTTCCACGTGGGCACCTGGTGGCCGAGCACGCGTCGGAGACCACGACGAGCTTGGCCGGTGGCCGCTCGGTCGTCCTCGCCACCCGGATCGTCGTGGGCGATCCACATGGCGATGGATGGGTGGTGGCCGAGCAGGTCGACGGCGTTGCGCGCCTGTTCCACCGCCTGGCCGCGCACGCTGCGCGCCTGTCGACCGGTCAGCGGGAAGTCCTGGATCAGCAGCACCCCGAGCTCGTCGGCGGCGTCGTAGATCTCGGGACGGGCCACGTGCCCGTGGACGCGCAGCAGATCGAGTCCTGCCTCGGCCGCCGACTCGACGTCGCGTCGGACCTCGTCGGGTGTGGCGGCGGCGAGGTCGAGACGGGTGGGGAGCAGGTTCGCTCCCTTCAGGAACAGCCGCTCGCCGTTGATCGCGCACGTCCATCGGTTCCACGCCACCTCGCGCAGCCCGGTGCGTCGCGAGGCGGCATGGCTGATCGCCCCCTCCACCAGCACCTCGACGGTGATGTCGGTGAGCGGTTGCTCGCCGAGCGCTCGTGGCCACCACAGACGGGGCGCCTCGATGTCGAGACTCCAGTCGAGGTCGTTGCTGCCGGTGGCCAGTGAACGCTCGACCTCGGCGACTGGTCGTCCGTCCACCAGGGTTCGGATGCGGACGTGCCGGCTCTCGTCGGAATCGAGCCGGGCGTAGAGCAGGACATGGGCGCGGGTCTCGTCGGTGTCACGGCACAGCACACGGAACCGTTCGACGCTCACCGGACCGGTTTCGACCACCGTCACCGGGGCCCAGATCCCACCTGGGTTCCAGGTGGCCGCAGCTCCGATCGAGTCCTGGAAGACGCCCGTGACGGCGCGACGGGGTCCGGTGGTGGCGGCCGGACAGGACACCTCGACCGCGAGGACGTGTTCGTGGCCGAGGCGCGTGAGCGCCGTGACGTCGAAGGTGTGCGGGACGAAGTACCCCTCGGGATCGCCCAGGTAGGCGCCGTCGAGCCAGACATCGGCCTGGTAGAAGATGCCGTCGAACGTGATCCAGCGGCGACGTCCGGCTGCCGGCGGGTCGATCGCGAACGACCGGCGGTACAGCATCGGACCGTCGGCGCCGGCGTGGGCGGGGTGACTGCGCCAATGACCCGGCACCGTCACCTGGTCCCACGACGAGTCGTCGTGGTCGGCAGCGATCGCGTCGCGTCGCAAGTCGTCGTCGGCCGGAGCCACTCTCCACGATCCTGCGAGGTCCACCCGCAGAGCGTACGCCGGTACCCTCCGGCACGATGGACGAGCCACCCCGCTCTGCGCCGATGTCGGCGAGCGTTCCACCGGGGGGCGGGCCCGGCCGGATCGATCGTCGGGCGATCGTCGACGGCTTCCCGCTGTTCGTCCCGGCGGTGCCGTTCGGTTTCGTCGTGGGGGTGGCCGTGGTGGAGTCCGAGATGCCGGCCGTGGTCGGATGGTCGACCTCGCTCACCATCTTCGCCGGGGCTTCGCAGCTCGCCACCGTCACCCTGGCGGGGGTGGCCACGCTGTGGGCGGTGGCCGTGGCGGCGCTGGTGGTCAACAGCCGGCACGTCATGTACAGCGCGGCGCTCGCGCCCACGTTCCGGCACCAGCCCACGTGGTTCCGGTGGGTGGCACCGTTCTTCCTGATCGACCAGGTGTTCGCGCTCGTCGCGCTGCGCCCTGACGGGAGCCCGGCGTCGTTCCGCCGGTACTACCTCACGCTCGGCGTGTTCTTCTACCTGATGTGGCTCGCGGCGGTGTCGCTCGGCATGGTGGTGGGCCCGGCGATCCCCACCGGGTGGCGACTCGACGTGGCCCCCGCCGTGATGTTCACCGGCATGGTCGTGATCTCGCTCACCCGGTCGCCGGCGGTGGTGGCCGCAGTCGTGGCGGCAGCAGTGGCGTTCCTGGCAGCAGGTCTGCCCGATCGTCTGGGCATCCTGGTCGGTGCGGGGGCCGGCGTGCTCGCGGGCGCCGTGGCCGAGGCCCGCCTCGTGAACGACCGGGCGATCACCGATGAGCAGGAGTTCACACCGTGAACATGAGCACCGCGTTCGTGCTCACGATCGTGATCGCGCTCGGCACGTACCTCCTGCGCGCCGTCCCGGCGCTGCTACTGGCCGACCGCGAGCTGCCCGTGCCGGTGCAACGGGCGCTCCGCAACGTGGGCCCGGCCGTGCTCGCCGCGCTCGTGGTGGTGTCGGTCGCATCCACCGCCGATGGCGGCATCGAGGTGGAGGTGGCCGAGGTGGCGGCGCTGGTGGCTGCCGGCGTGGTGGCGTGGTGGCGGCGGAACCTGATCTGGTCACTGCTGGCCGGTATGGCGGCACTCTGGGTCACGCTCGTCCTGGTGTGATCCGACCAACTCGCGCCGGGGTGCCGCTCCCGCAGGACGCGCGGCGCGAGGGAGCGCTAGGTTCGGTTCATGGGAACATCCTCCGCACCGAACGTCGGCACGATCGCCGAGCTCCGAGCGTCGGGCTGGGTGTCGCGGCCGGTGAAAGAAGAAATCCGATCCAACGCGATCGCCAGGATCTCCGCCGGTGAGCCGCTCTTCGAGGGGGTGCTCGGCTACGAGGACACCGTGATGCCCCAGCTCGAGAACGCCTTGCTGGCGGGTCACGACGTGATCTTCCTCGGCGAACGAGGCCAGGCCAAGACCCGGATGATCCGGTCGCTCACCGGACTGCTCGACGAGTGGATGCCGATCATCGCCGGCAGCGAGATCAACGACGATCCCTACCATCCGGTCTCGAAGTACGCCCTCGATCTGTTGGCCGAGCACGGTGACCAGACAGCTGTCGACTGGGTGCACCGCGACGTGCGCTTCGGCGAGAAGCTCGCCACCCCCGACACGTCCATCGCCGACCTCATCGGCGAGGTCGACCCCATCAAGGTGGCCGAGGGCCGCTACCTGTCCGACGAACTCACCCTCCACTACGGTCTGGTGCCGCGCACCAACCGGGGCATCTTCGCCATCAACGAGCTGCCCGATCTGGCCGAGCGGATCCAGGTCGGCATGCTGAACGTGCTCGAGGAACGTGACGTGCAGGTGCGGGGCTACAAGATCCGGCTGCCGCTCGACGTGATGCTGGTCGCGTCGGCCAACCCCGAGGACTACACCAACCGCGGACGCATCATCACCCCGCTGAAGGACCGTTTCGGCAGTCAGATCCGCACCCACTACCCGCTCGAGGTGCACCTCGAGCACGAGATCATGTTGCAAGAGGCGCGACCGCTCGAGATCGCGGCGTCGGCGTCGGCGTCGTCCACCGACGATCCTGTGTCGGTGCAGGTGCCCGAGTATCTCGGCGAGGTGGTCGCCACGTTCAGTCATCTCGCCCGGGCCAGCAGCCACGTGAACCAGCGCAGCGGTGTGAGCGTGCGTCTCAGCGTGGCCAACTACGAGGCGCTGGCGGCCAACGCGCTGCGCCGATCGTTGCGGGCGGGCGAGCGCGCCGCCGTGGCGCGCATCGACGACCTCGACGCGCTGGCTGCCAGCTCC
This sequence comes from Ilumatobacter sp., assembly GCA_007693335.1. Classification (GTDB taxonomy): domain Bacteria; phylum Actinomycetota; class Acidimicrobiia; order Acidimicrobiales; family Ilumatobacteraceae; genus SKSP01. The sequence continues at coordinate 10,374 of REDU01000035.1, forward strand.
ATCGGCAAGATCGAGATCGAGTCGCTCGAGGAGGGTCGCGAGGGGGTGGTCTTCGACAACCTCGTGAAGTCGGCAGTGCTCACGGTGTTCAAGGACCGGGTGCCACCGGATCGCACGATCGACATCGTGACGGCGTTCGAGGAGGGTGCCATCGCCCACACCGGCAGTGATGTCAGCACCGCCGAGCTCGCAGCCCTGGTCGACGAGGTGCCCCAGCTCCGTGACGCGGTGCTGCACCTCACGGGCGGCGACGAGTCACCGGCGGCGGTGGCGTCGGCGGTGGAGTTCGTGCTCGAGGGCCTGCACCTGTCGAAGCGGCTCAACAAGGACGCCGCCGGCGACCGGGCCACCTATCGCGGCCGCCTCTGAACCAGCGTCACGCAACACGTCAGATGTAGGGGGTGCGGGTCCAGAGCTCGCCGGTGTCGTTGCGCTCGGTCTGGACGGGGACGCCCGTGAGTTGGACGACCTCGATGGGACCTGGGAAGCCGCGGAGCTCGACCTCGCCACGTGGCGTGGCGGTGATGCCCTCGGGCAGTCGGTCGAGGTGCATCGTGGGCATCAGCACCTCGAAACCCTTGGCCAGGTCGCAGAGGCGGGCGGCCATGTTGACGGCCGATCCGATGTAGTCGTCGCCCTCGAACAGCAGGGCATGGCCGGTTGCGATGCCGGCGCGCAGCGTGAGCGGTGCGCACACGCTGGTGGCCTTGTGCTCGAGCTCCATCGTGAACGCCACGGCGTCGGTGTGGTCGACCGCCACGATCATGCAACCGTCGCCCAGCCACTTCGCGATGCGCACGCCACGCTCCGAGGCGAGCTGACGCACGAGCGTGCGGAAGGTGCTGAGGATGCGACCAGCAGCGTCGTCGCCGAACGCGGCGGTGTAGTTCGTGAAGCCGGAGAGATCCAGGAAGACGAACGTGCGGGGGACACGCATGGGACCGAGCATACGGCGCCTCCCCCTCGCTCGCGTGTACACGTCGGTGAACGGAGCGCTACGGTCGGATCATGCCGTCCCGTTTCACCTACTCGCGTTGGGACGGGACGCAGCGGGGTTTCGACCTCGACGCCGACGTCCTGTTCGACGAACTCACCGACGAACTGCTCTACCACGGCGATGTCAACGCGGCGCTCCGGCGGATGATGCAAGAGGGCATGCGCGACCGCAACGGTGAGCAGTTGTCGGGCATCCGCGAGCTCCTCGAGAAGCTCCGTGAGCAGCGCCAGGAGCGGCTCGACCGTCACGACCTGGGTGGTGTGTACGACGAGATCTCCCGAGAACTCGACGACATCGTCGACGAGGAGCGGCACGCCATCGAGAACGCCCGCCGCGATGCCGAGCGCAGCGGCGACGAGCGGCGGGCGGAGAACGCGAACCAGACGGCCGCCGAGCGCAACATGCGCCTCGACCTGATGCCCGACGATCTGGCCGGGAAGGTACGCGAGCTCGACAGCTACGACTTCGAGTCGACCGACGCCCGGCAACGGTTCGAGCAGCTGATGGACAAGCTGCGTCAGCAGCTCACCCAGCAGATGGTCGACCAGATGAGCGGCGCCATGCAGAACATGTCGCCCGACGACATCGCCCGCATGAAGGACATGATGGCGGGGCTCAACGAGATGCTCGAGAAGCGGGAGCGTGGCGAGGATCCTGGTTTCGAGGAGTTCATGGAGCGCTTCGGGGATTTCTTCCCCGAGAACCCCGAGACGCTCGACGAGCTGCTCGAGCAGATGGCCCAGCGCATGGCTGCGATGCAGGCGATGCTCAACTCGATGACCCCCGAGCAGCGGGCCCAGCTGCAGCAGCTCTCCGATCAGCTCCTCGAGGACATGGACCTGCGCTGGCAGATGGAGCAGCTCGGCGGGCACCTGCAGGAGCTCTTCCCGCAGATGAACTGGCAGCAGTCGTACGACTTCGAGGGCCAGGACCCGATGGGGATGGCCCAGGCGATGCAGGCCATGAGCGAGCTGGGTGATCTCGACCAGCTGGAGAACCTGCTGCGCAACGCATCGAGCCCAGGGGCGCTGGCCGAGGCCGATCTCGACAAGGTGCGCGACCTCATGGGTGACGACGCCGCCCGTTCGCTCGAACGTCTGGCCGAGCTCACGAAGATGTTGGAGGACGCAGGGCTCATCGAGCAGACCGAGGGCCGCCTCGAGCTCACGCCGAAGGGGCTGCGAGCGATCGGGTCCAACGCGCTCCGCGACCTGTTCTCGAAGCTCACCAAGGACACCGTGGGGCAGCACCAGACCACCCGGATGGGGTACGGACACGAGCGCACGTACGACACCAAGCCCTACGAGTACGGCGATCCGTTCCAACTCGATCTGCACCGCACGATCCGCAACGCGCTGCGCCGGGGCGGCCCGGGTACGCCGGTGCGTCTCGACCCCGACGACTTCGAGATCGAGCGGACCGAGCACCTGACCCGGTCGTCGACGGTGCTGATGCTCGACCTGTCGCTGTCGATGCCGATGCGCGACAACTTCCTGCCCGCCAAGAAGGTGGCGATGGCGTTGCACTCGCTGATCTCGTCGCAGTTCCCGCGCGACTATCTGGGTCTGGTGGGCTTCAGCGAGACCGCCCGGGTCCTCACCGCGCCCCAGCTGCCCGAGGTGTCGTGGGACTTCGTCTACGGCACCAACATGCAGCACGGGTTCGTGCTGGCGCGCCAGCTGTTGTCGAAGCAGACCGGCACCAAACAGATCATCATGATCACCGACGGTGAGCCCACGGCCCACATCACCCCCCAGGGCGATGTGTTCTTCAACTACCCACCGGTGCGTGAGACGGTGGAGGCCACGCTGCGCGAGGTCGTGCGCTGCACCAAGGAGAACATCCGGATCAACACGTTCATGCTCGACGCCACGAGCTCGCTCCGGGCGTTCATCGAGCAGCTGACCGAGATCAACCGGGGGAGGGCGTTCTTCACGACGCCCGAGACCCTGGGCGACTACGTGCTGGTCGACTTCATCGAACACAAGCGCCAGATGGCGCGCGGCCGCCGCGCCGGTTGACCGCCCCGATCGACCGCGCGCCACCCCTGCTCAACCGTTCGCGAAATGCACCCTTGCGCGCACGGGATGTGATATGCGATGATCACATCCATGTAATTACGGCGTTGTCGGGCGTGATCCGGCAGCGTTCGTGCCACTCGCCCGAACCGATCGAGATGAACTGCCCGACCCACGGCAGGGGGGGTCCCCACATGAACCACGACACCACCACGAACGGCACACCTGACACCACGACCCGTGTTGGAGAGCCCGGTGAACCCGCCGAGAACTGGCAGGATGACGCCAACTGTCTCGGCGTCGATCCGGATCTCTTCTTCCCCGAGCGCGGCGCCTCCACCCGCGAGGCCAAAGAGGTCTGTCGCGGTTGCGTGGTGCAGGGCGACTGCCTCGAGTTCGCCCTCCAGAACGGCGAGAAATTCGGTATCTGGGGTGGGCTCAGCGAGCGGGAGCGCCGCCGTATCCGCCGTCAACGGGCCGCCACTGCCCGCAGCATCCTCGGCGCCTGACGGCTGCTGATCCCCGCGCCGGGGTCATTCGGGCCGGATGACGGCGAAGGTGCCGGTGGCGGTGGCGACCAGTCGGCCGTCGGGGCCGGTGATGTCGGCCGAGAGGTGCACGATGGTGCGTCCGGGCTTGACGACGGCGGCGACAGCGTCGTGCAGGCCGACGCCACCGGGGCGCAGGAAGCGCAGCTGCACCTCGATCGACGCGCAGTAGCAGCCCTCGTCGACCACACCCATGGTGGCCTTCCCCATCACCGTGTCGACCATCGCGAAGAGCACGGCGCCGTGGGCGACGCCGTTGGGGTTCATGTGGCGCTCGTCGAGATCGATGCGGGCGGTGGCACCACGCGGACCGTCGAGCAGTTCCATGCCGAGGAACTCCAGGAGCGGGAAGGTCACGGGCGCGTCGGGCATCGGGCCCGACGTTAGGCGCGCGACATCAGTTCTCGGCGACGTGGGCGAGCCGGCGACGCTTCAGGATGCGGCGCCGTTCGCGCTCGCTGCAGCCACCCCACACCCCGTGTTCGATGCGGTGTTCCAGGGCGTATTCGAGGCAGGGCTCGACCACCGGACAGGTGGCGCAGATCTTGCGGGCCTTGTCGACGCCCACGCCGTCGCTCGGGAAGAACGCCGCCGGTGGGTACATGCGGCAGTTGCCCGTGGCCATCCAGGCGGTGACCGACTCCGGATCGGAGCCGAGCAGATTGGCGTTCGGCAGCTCGTTCATGTGCGGGTCTCCCTCGATGTTGCGTGTCGTACTTGACGTACACGACTTGACGTACACGACGCTCGGTTGGTTCCCGTCCCGGGCAATTGCTTAACACAACTGTAAAGAAGAGTCCATCATTCCCGACCGTCACCCCGCAGTGTTCACCGTTTCGTCATGGGTCAAACACGAGGCCTCATGGGGCGGGCGCCCACGGCGGTAGCATCTCGCCCCATGAGTGATGCCGTCGTCGACCCGGAACCCCGCGCCCACGCCCGGATCACCTATCTCGGTCCGGTGTCGCCGCACTGGGACATCGTGGCCGACTGGGGCGACCGGTCGCTGGTCGAGCAGTTCCGGTCGCGGGCGCTCGCCCGCCTGGTGCTGCTGCCGCGTGACGATCCTCAGTTCCGTCGCAACCGCGAGCGGGTCAACCGTGATGCCGAGCGCGAGCTCATCTCGCTCGAGTGGGACCTCGGTCCCGACCACGACTGAATCGCTGGGTCGAGACGAGACGTGGGGGGTCGAGACGTGGGGACAGAGACCGACGAGCGGTTCTTGAATCGCGAGCTCAGCTGGCTCGACTTCAACGACCGGGTGCTGTCGCTGGCGGGCGAGCAGGGCATCCCGCTGCTCGAGCGGGCGAAATTCGTCGCCATCGCATCGAGCAACCTCGACGAGTTCTTCCAGGTGCGCGTCGCTGCGCTGCGCGACCAGATCGCAGCGGGGATCGAACGGCCCGCGCCCGACGGCCGCACCCCGTTGCAGCAGATGGTCGAGATCGGCGCCGTCGTCGCCCGGTTCATCGATCGGCAGGAGTCGATCTTCCTCGACAACCTGGTGCCCCAGTTGTCGGCCGCCGGGGTGCACCTCGTCGGTTGGGCCGATCTCGCCGACGATGACCGCACCGCCATGTCGGCGTTCTACGACGATCGCATCTTCCCCGTGCTCACGCCCCTCGCGGTCGATCCCGGGCACCCCTTCCCGTACATCTCCGATCTCGCCCTCAGCCTGGCGGCCACGGTGGCCGACCCCGAGACCGACGAGCGGCGCTTCGTCCGGCTGAAGATCCCCGACGTGTTCCCCCGCCTCGTCGACGTGGGCGGTGGGCGCTTCCTCCTGGCAGAGGAGTTGATCGCTGCGCACCTCGAGACCCTGTTCGTGGGGATGGTGGTCGAGGAGTGGTCGACGTTCCGCGTGACCCGCAACGCCGACCTCACGCTCGAGGAGGAGGAGGCCGAAGACCTGCTCGAGGCCGTCGAGATGGAACTCCGTCGCCGGCGCTTCAAGAAGGCCGTGCGTCTCGAGGTCCGCGACTCGATGAGCGACCAGATGGTGTCGATGCTCGAACGAGAGCTCGAGATCGACCCGCGCAACACCTACCGGCACCGCTCCCCGCTCGATCTCAGCTGCCTGTTCGGTCTGCTCGCCATCGACCGTTCCGACCTCAAGGACGAACCGTGGCCCCCGGCCACCGCCGGCCGTCTGGTGTTGGCCGAGGAGGCCGGTCGACCGATCGTGTCGGTCATGCGCGACCGGGCGCTCCTGGTGCACCACCCGTACGAGAGCTTCGCGAGCAGCACCGAGACCTTCATCGAGCAGGCCGCCGACGACCCACGGGTGCAGAGCATCAAGATGACGCTGTACCGGGCCGGGGGCGACAGCCCCATCATCAAGAGCCTGATGCGAGCGGCCGAGCGTGGAGTGCAGGTGGCGGTGCTCGTGGAACTCAAGGCCCGCTTCGACGAGGCCACCAACGTCCAGTGGGCCAAGCAACTGGAGCGCGCCGGGGTGCACGTGGTGTACGGGATGGTGGGCCTCAAGACGCACTCGAAAGTGGTGCTGGTGGTCCGCGACGACGGCGATCAGCTCCGTCGCTACTGCCACATCGGCACCGGGAACTACAACTCCAAGACCGCCCGGCTCTACGAGGACCTCGGGTACCTCACGAGCGATCTCGACATCGGCGCCGACGCCGCTCAGCTGTTCAACCACCTCACCGGCTACAGCAAGTCGGAGGCCTACCGCACCCTGCTGGTGGCCCCGCGTGACCTGCGGGCCCAGCTGGTGGCACTCATCGAGCGCGAGGCCGAGTACGGCACCGACGGTCGCATCTCGTTCAAGTGCAACTCGGTGGCCGACGCGGCCATGATCGAGGTGCTCTACGCTGCGAGCGCTGCGGGAGTGCGCATCGACATGGTGGTGCGAGGCATCTGCTGTCTCCGTGCCGGGGTGCCCGGGTTGTCGGAGAACATCCGGGTCCGCAGCATCCTCGGTCGCTATCTCGAGCACAGCCGCATCTACCGCTTCGGGCACGGATCGTCCACCGGTGGTCCGGTCCACCTGATCGGTTCGGCCGACCTCATGCCCCGTAACCTCGATCGCCGGGTCGAGGTCCTGGTGCCGATCGAGCATCCTCGCCATCAGGAGTGGCTCGACCAGGTGTTCGACTTCCAGTTGACCGACGACGTGGTGCGCTGGGAGCTCGGTGCCGACGACAGCTGGCAGCGGATGGGCCCCACCGAGGAGTTCGGACCCGACGCGCAGGAGCGGATGTACCGGTGGGCCGTCGAGCGTCAGCAGGCGAACCGTCGCACCTGACGTCCCGGACTTCGCTCCGAACTTCGTTCCGGGTCCACCGCCTGTTCAGCTGCCGTTCACCGGGCGCTGCCCTCGTGGCCACCTGGCCTCTCTACCGTTCGCTCCGATGTCGCTCGAACGGCCCCCTACACTCGATCGGGCGTTGCCATGCCCATGAGCGGAGGTGCCCGATGACCCAGGACCTGCGAAGCCAGTTCCACAGCGATCTCGACGAGGTGCGCCAAGGCGTGGCCCGACTGAGTGCGAGTGTGACCGAGCTGGTCCCCCGAGCGACCGACGTGCTCCTCGACCAGGATCTCGAGGGCGCCGAGTACGTGATCCTGGGCGACGACGAGATCGACGCCCGATCGATCGAGCTCGAGGAGCGGTGCTGCCAGCTGCTCGCCCTCCAGGCCCCGGTGGCATCCGACCTACGTGAGGTGATCTCGGCCATCAAGCTGATCGCCGAGATCGAACGGTCGGCCGACCTCTGCGTCAACATCTGCAAAGCGGCGAGACGCATCTACGGTCGCCCGCTCGACCCGAAGCTCCGTGGGGTCATCCAGAAGATGGGCGACCAGGCCCAGCACCTGTTCAAGGAGGCCACCGAGGCGTACCTCACCCGTGACTCCGCCCGTGCGGCCGCGCTCGACGACATGGACTCGCTGCTCGACGATCTGCAGCGCGAGTTCATCCAGGTGATCTTCGAGAGTCACGGTCAGGGCCATATCGACCTGCAGGTGGCGGTGCAGTTGGCCCTGGTGGCACGCTTCTTCGAGCGGATCGGCGACCACGCCGTCAACATCGGCGAGAAGGTCCGCTACGAGGTGGACGGCTGGCTGCCCGAGCACGCCGGGGCCGCCCGCTTCGCTGCCCGCGGCGACATCGGGTCCGACCACGCGTCGGCATCAGGCACGACGAACGAGGCCTGAGACCCGCCGTGACGATGCTGCTGGTGGCCGTGGCCCTGGTGGCCGGAATCGTGATCGGGGTGCTCGCCGTCCGCAGTGCATCGCGCTCGGCCGACATGCTGCGCGACGACTCCCGCACCAGCACGGCCACGGGCGCCGCTGCCCGCTCCGGCGCCGTGCTCGATGGATTGTCGATCGGCGTGGTGATCGCCGACCAGCACGGTGACGTCGTCTATCGCAACGCTGCGGCCCGTTCGCTGGCCGGCACCCACGCCGGGGTGCTGATCGACGAGACGGTCGAGCGGCATCTCCGGGCTGCCGGGCACGATCCCACCGAGGAGTTGCTCGACCTCTACGGGCCACCGAAGATGGTCGTGGTGGTGCGGGCCGCGAAGGTGGGCGGCCTGGGCGCCTACGCGTTCGTCGAAGACATCAGCGAACGCCGTCGCATCGATGCGGTGCGCACCGACTTCGTCGCCAACATCAGCCACGAGCTGAAGACGCCGGTGGGAGCGCTCGCCGTGCTGGCGGAGACGCTGGTCGACGAGACCGATCCCGAGGTGGTCCGTCGCGTCTCCGAACGTCTGCTCGACGAGTCGCACCGAGCGGCGCGCACGATCGACGATCTGCTCGAGCTCTCGCGCATCGAGCTCGGTGGTGAACAGATGCGCGACGGCGTCGACGTGGCCGACGTGATCCGGTGTGCCGTCGAACGCGGTGAGGCGCTCGCGGAGCAGCGCCACATCCGGATCACCACCCTCGATTCGACCGTCCTCGATTCCACCAGGGGACCCACGACGGTCACGGGTGACCGTCGTCAGCTGATCTCCGCCGTCGGCAACCTCGTGGAGAACGCCGTGAAGTACAGCGAACCGCAGGGGCAGGTCCAGATCCGCTCCCGGGTCGATGGGCCGTGGGTCGAGTTCATGGTGGCCGACCAGGGTGTGGGGATCCCGGCCCGGGATCTCGACCGGATCTTCGAGCGCTTCTACCGCGTCGACAAGGCGCGCAGCCGCGGCACCGGCGGATCGGGTCTCGGGCTCTCGATCGTCCGGCACGTGGCGACCAACCATGGCGGTGAGGTGCTGGTGTCGTCACGCGAGGGCGAGGGCAGCACGTTCGTGCTCCGGATCCCGCGTGACCCGGCCGAGCCCACCTCCGTCCCCTCCGACACGCCGGTCGTCACCGACGCCGAGGTCGACCGCACCCCCCAACGAGGTACCTCATGAGCCAGCCCACCGTCCTCGTCGTCGAGGACGAACCGAGCTTCGTCGAGGCCCTGCAGATCGGCCTGGCCCGCGAGGGGTTCCGGGTGGAGGTCGCCACCGACGGCCTCGAGGCACTCGAGCGCTTCGACCTCGTGAACCCCGACGTGGTGCTGCTCGACGTGATGTTGCCCCGCGTCAGCGGCATCGACGTGTGCCGCCGGCTCCGGCTCCGCAGCAACGTGCCGATCATCATGGTGTCGGCCAAGGGTGGTGAGATCGACACCGTGGTGGGTCTCGAGGTGGGCGCCGACGACTACATCACCAAGCCCTACCGCATCCGCGAGTTGGTCGCCCGGGTGCGTGCCGTGCTCCGACGTTCACCCGCCGACCGAGCGGTCGAGCTCTCGGCCGGCTCGATCCAGGTGGGTGACGTGGTGCTCGACCCCGACGAGCACAGCGTGACGGTGGCCGGAGAGTCCGTCACCATGCCGCTCAAGGAGTTCGAGCTGCTCCACCTGCTGCTCGCGAACGCCGGGCGCGTGCTGCCACGCGAGACGCTGATCGACCGGGTGTGGGGCAACGACTACGTGGGTGACACCAAGACCCTCGACGTACACGTCAAACGTCTCCGCGCCAAGGTCGAACCCGATCCCGCCGTCCCCCGACGCATCGTGACGATCCGCGGTCTCGGCTACAAGTACGAGCGTTCCTGACCCCCGACGGGCGGCCGGTGCCCACCGGCACCACCACCTAGCATCCGACGTCGTGGGTGCATCGCCGGGTTCCGTGTCGAGGTCGAGTCCCCCGCCCAGACCCGGCTCTCCGTCGAGGTTCCGTCGCCTCGCCCTGACCCATGCTGCGATGATGGGCGCCGAGGCGTCGATGGTCGTGGCGTTGGCCGACTCGTTCTTCTTCGACGTCGACCTCGACGCCGCCCGGAGCAGGATCCTGCTGTTCCTCCTCGTCAGCTTCGCTCCGTTCGTGGTCCTGGCGCCGCTGATCGGCCCCGTGATCGATCGGATCCGTGGCGGGCGGCGATTCGTGGTGCAGTTGGTCGCGGTCGCGCGCATCGTGGTCCAGCTCCTGATGATGCGCTACGTCGACCAGCTCGCCCTGTTCCCGCTGGTGTTCGTGGCGCTGGTGCTGCAGAAGACCTACGTGGTGTCGAAGTCGGCCCTGGTGCCGTCGGTGGTACGCAGTGAGCGTGAGCTGGTCGAGGCCAACTCGAAGCTCGGTCTGATCGCTGGTGTCACCGGTGCCGTCGCGGTGGTGCCCGCCGGTCTGCTGCAGATCGTGTTCGGGGCCACGGCCACCCTCGGCTACGGCGTCGTGCTGTTCGGGATCGCCCTGGTGGCCGCCACCAAGCTCCCGCGCGAGGTCGTGATCGTCTCGACGTCCGACGGACGACGCACCCCGCTCGATCTGCCCGCCCCGCTCATGGCCGCCGCCGACGCGATGCTCCTGTTGCGCGTGTGCGTCGGGTTCCTGCTGTTCCATCTGGCGTTCTGGCTGCGCGGTGAGGGGTACGGCGCCGTCTGGTTCGGTGCGGCGGTGGCCGTTTCGACGGCGGGGGTCATGCTCGGCAACGCAGTTGCGCCCCGCGTGCGCCGCGCGATGCGCGAAGAGACGATGATCGTCTCGGCACTCGCGCTCCCCGCCGCAGTGGGCCTCGCCACGGCCGTGTTCGGTGGACCGGTTGCCGGCATCGCCCTGGCCGGCTCCGTGAACTTCAGTGCCGCGATCTGCCGGCTGGCGTTCGAGAGCATCGTGCAGCGCGATGCGCCAGGCGTGAACCGTGGCCAGGTGTTCGCCCGCTACGAGACGCGCTTCCAGTTCGGATGGGTGGTGGGCGCCACGGTGCCGGTGATGCTCGCGGTGCCCGGGGAACTGGGGTTCGCGCTGATCGGTCTGGTGGCGGTGGGCGGCGTCTGGTGGTACCGCACCGCAGTGAACCGAACGGCCCGGCGTCGGCCCCGACCGGTCAGTGGCCGGTGACGCGCGCCAACCACAGGCCCGGGGCATCCACCTCGTTGGCGGTGGGGAGCGAGCCGGGTGTGGTCAGGAGCAGCTCGAGCCCGTGCTCGCCCGCCCGGTCGACCACCCCCTGCACGAACTGCTTGCCGCGACGCACCTGATCGTCGCCCAGACGGATCCCGAGCAGACGCTCGACGAACAGGTCGTCGGGCGAGGCCTCGACCCGTTGGCGGCGCACGGCCTCGGCGATGGTGAGGGCATCGCCACCGATCACCCGCACGGCCACGGCATCGACCACCCAGTCGGTGTACCCGACCACGGTGGCGACGGCGGCGTCGAGCTCGGGCTCGAGTTCGAGCTGATCGGCGGAGCGCACGGCGCCGAGCAGGAGCTCGGGGTCGCCGAAGGCCTGTTGCAGCGACTCGAGGGGATCGCCCCCGCCCATCTCCAGCCCGGCGAGCTTGTCGGCCACTGCACCCGGGTCGGCACGGAACGCGCCCACGTGCCGACGGATGAGATCGGTCAGTGGATCGCGCAGGTGAGGAACACCCAGGATGACGTGGCCTGCCAACTCGTGGGCCAGCACCCACAGCCGCATCTCGTCGGTGGTGATCGACCAGGCGGCGGCGAACGCGTCGATGTTGTCGGGCACCAACACGACCTCGCTGCGCTCGCGCGGGATCGGCAGGTCGTGGAGGCCGAACACCCGCTGTGCCAGGGTTCCGACCATGGAACCCACGGTCATGCCGAGCATGGCTGGTGCCATCATCTTGCTGATCCCGGCCATCATCTTGGCCATCGGGTCGCTGTCGTCGTCGGGGTGGTCGCCGGCGGCACCGAGTGACGTGGCCAGCTCGGTGAACAGCGGTCGATAGGCGTCGAGGGTCGACTGCGCCCACTGGCCGCGGGTCATCAGCACCGGCTCGGGGAACTCGTGATCGAGTCCGGTCACGTCGTTCACGTGCATCGCGGCGATCCTGGCGAGGTCGGCGAACGTGGTGCGGAGCACCGGATCGACGTTGTGCTCGGGACGTTGGCCGGTCGCGCTCAGCTGCGCGAACTGTCGAGCGGCGTCCCAGTTGAGGGGACCCTGCCCCGAGAGCGCCTTGGCGAGGTCTCCGAACATGGGGAGCGCGGAGAACGGATCCTCGGGCATCGGATCGTCGGCCATGCATCCGATGCTACGGGTTCGCGCCCGCGAAGGGGACCCGGCTCGCGTGTGAGCTCGTGCACCACTAGCGTCCACCTCATGTCGGCCGTCGCGCAGTACGGGTCACCGATGGAGGTGGCTGAGCGCCGGGTGGTCGTGCGTGGCGCCGAGGGGCCATTGGGCCGCCGGGTCGTGTCGCTGCTGGGCGAGCTCGATCGGATCGAGGTGGTGGAGTCACCGACGGGCGAGGGGTCGGCCACGACGTGTGACGCCATCGTCGAGCTGGGCGTGGGCGACCACGACACCCGTGCCCGGCGTCGTGAGAGCGTGACGATCGGCGCCGCCGACCTCCTGGCCGACGCGACCGCCACCGGTGCCGACCACGTGGTGCTCGTGTCGTCGGCCATGGTCTACGGCGCGATGCCGAACAATCCGCTCCCACTCACCGAGGACGCCGCGCTGCGGCCCGATCCCGAGTTCGTGTACGCGCGGCAACTCGCCTCCGTCGAGGGCGTGGTGGAGGAGTGGCGCCGCGGTGACGCCCAGCGTGCCGTGGCGGTCCTCCGACCGGCGGTCACGATGGCGGCCGACGGTACCTCCAGCATCGCCCGCGCGCTCGCCGCCGGCTCCGGGCAGCGCTTCGCCGAGGACGACCCCGGGGCGCAGTTCGTGCACCTCGACGATGTGGCGTCAGCGGTGGTGCTGGCGATCACGCGTCGTCTCGACGGTGTCTACAACGTGGCTCCCGACGGCTGGGTACCGGGAGAGCGGGTGCGGGCGCTGGCCGGTGAGACACCCCGCCTGCCCTTGCCCGAGCGGGTCCGCGAGGTGGTGGGGGCCCTGCGTTGGCGCTTCCAACGCGGTCCGATCCCGCCCGGGTTGCACTCGTACACCCGTGAACCGTGGGTGATCGCGAACGACAGGCTCCGGGCCGAGGGGTGGCAGCCCACCGTCACCAACGAGCAGGCGTACGTCGAGGGCACCGAAGCGCGCTGGTGGACCATGATCACGCCGAAACGTCGTCAGGAGCTGTCGCTGGGTGGGCTCGTGCTGGCCGGCGTGGCCGCAACCGCTGGTCTGGTCAGTCTGGGCTGGCGGCTCCGGCGACGACGGCGTGATCGATGCTGACGAGACGGCCCGGATCGGTCTCGGCGTCGGTGCCGGCCCCGACGTAGACGCCCACGAGTTCGCCGTCGCCGTCGACCACCGCCGTGCCGTCCGGCACGCTCGACGGGTCGAGCGCCTCGGTGTCGGGCCACTCGACCGAGATGGGGTCGTCGGTGAGCAGGGTCACGATGTCGCCGTCGGCGGGCGCCGCCTCGCTGATCGCGAGCCCGTCGCCATCGTGTCCGTCGAGGCGGAGGATCGCGAGGCCGTCGCCGTCACCCGCATCGACCACCGTGGCGACCGTCGTGGCGCCCGTGCGCAGCGTGACCACGATGGTGGGGGCCACCGTGACGTCGGTGCGTGCGACCACGTCGATGCGCGGGACCTGGCCGAGCGGCTCCCGCAACGGTTCGTTCCGCAACATCTCGACCACCGCCCGGCTGGGGAGCACGGCGATGCTGCCCGAGCCGATCGCCGTGGCGAGCGGGCCGAGGGGAGCGGGTCCGACCGCGCCGGGACCGCGAGCGGGCAACGTGGTGGGCGGTGACGTGAGCGCCACGGCCACGAGGCGCTGGATCGGTGAGGCACCGGTGGCCGAGGGGCCGTCGTCCGCGGTGGGCGTGAGGGTCAGCACGGCCACACCGAAGAGCGTGATGGCGGCGGTGCCCCCCAACATCGCCGCCACACGCGTGGGCGCACTCGGGCGTTCGGTGCGGATCGCCTCACGGGTGTCGGCGGCCAGCTCGGAGGGGTGCCGCCAGGAGCGCTCGTGCGGTGGCAGGGGTGCTCGCTCCACGGTTGGGAGATGGTAGTCGTGATCCTGCACCGACAAACGTCGGGTCGGTGTCGGCACGGCTACGATGGGCAGTCGTGCAACCACCTCTCGACGGCCAGGATTGGCTCGGCCTGACCGACGCCGAGCTGCCCGTGGGCGAGGCCTACCACTGGACGGTCCTCCCGGGATGCGGTGCGGTGGTGCTCTTCAGCGGCACGGTGCGCGATCACGCCGAGGGGCGCGACGGGGTCACCCACCTGACCTACGAGGCCTACGACGAGCAGGTGGTGCCACGTCTGCGTGAGATCGCCGGCGAGACCCGCGCCCGGTGGCCGGAGACCGGTCGTCTCGTGCTGTTGCACCGGACCGGTCGGCTCGAGCTCGGCGAGAGCTCGGTGTTGGCGGTGGCCTCGGCCCCCCACCGTCCCGAGGCGTTCGCCGCGGCCCGCTTCGCGATCGACGCGCTCAAGGCGACCGTGCCGATCTGGAAGCACGAGGTCTGGGCCGACGGGGCCGACTGGGGTACGGGTGCCGCCGCGCCGACCGATGCAGCCTCGGTGCCGTCGGCGCCCGGCCCGGGGAGCCACTGAATGGCGATCGTGGTGATCGTCGTGGTGGTGGTCGTGGTCGCGGCTGCCATCGTGCTGCTGATCCGTCGGCGCGAACCCAACACCTTCGACTCGTTCCAGCGCCAGATCGACGCGCTCTCGCCCGAGGCCCGGCGCCCCGTGGTCGAGCAGGTGAACCAGGCCGGCGACACCGAGACCGGTGACACCGAGACCGGTGACACCGAGACCGGCGACACCGAGACCGGCGACACGCCTGCTGTCGAGGAGGAGCCGGACGACGGTCCCGACGAACTCGAGGACCGTCCCGATGGCACGTGACCTCGCGATCGACCTCGGTACCGCGAACACCCTCGTCTACATGAAGGGTCGCGGCATCGTGCTCAACGAGCCGTCGGTGATCGCGCTCAACCGTCAGACCGGCGAGGTGCTCGCCACCGGGCGCGAGGCGTGGCAGATGATCGGTCGCACTCCCGGGTACATCGTGGCGGTGCGCCCGTTGCGTGGCGGCGCCATCACCGACTTCGAGATCACCGAGCGGATGATCCGACTGCTCCTGCAGCGCGTGGGCGTGAGCCGTTTCACCCGACCCAAGGTCGTCATCTGCGTGCCGTCGGCCATCACCGAGGTCGAGCGCCGCGCCGTCACCGACGCCGCCCGCCGCGCCGGCGCGGCCGACGCCAACCTGATCGAGCAGCCGATGGCCGCAGCGATCGGTGCCGATCTCCCCATCGACGAGCCCGTCGGCAACATGGTGATCGACATCGGCGGTGGTACCAGCGAGACCGCGGTCATCAGCCTCGGTGGCATCGTGGCCCTCGAAGCGGTGCGCGTCGGCTCGTTCGACATCGACGCCGCCATCCAGAGCTACGTGCGTCGCGAGCACGGCATCGCGATCGGCGAACGCACCGCCGAGGAGATCAAGATGGCGATCGGATCCGCCGACCCCACCCACGACGAGAGTCAGGCCGAGGTGCGCGGTCGCGATCTGATGACCGGGCTGCCCAAGACGGTGCTGCTCACCCCCGAGGAGATCCGGTACGCGATCGAAGACGTGGTGTCGTCGATCGTCGCCTCGGTGATCCGTTGCCTCGCGAAGGCTCCACCCGAGCTGTCACAGGACTTCTTGGTGCGCGGCATGTACCTGGTGGGTGGCGGCGGTCTCCTGCGGGGGCTGGCCGAGCGCATCGAGCGTGAGACCCAGGTGCCGGTTCGGATGTCGAACGTGCCCCTCGAGGCGGTGGTGCTCGGTGCCGGCCACGTGATCGAGCACTACGACGCCCTGAAGGGCATGTTCATGGGCGCCCGCCGCTGA
>REDU01000057.1 GCA_007693335.1 Ilumatobacter sp.
ATCGAGGTGGTCGAGATGCCGCGCAACGGCACCACGGGCATGTGCTGCGGCGCCGGTGGCGCCCGCATGTGGATGGAGGAGTCGGTGGGCACCAAGGTGAACGACGAGCGGGCCAAGGAGGCCATCTCCACGGGGGCCACCCGGGTCGCCACCGCATGCCCGTTCTGCTACATCATGCTCGACGACGGCGTGAAGGCCGCCGGCGCCGAGGAAGAGGACGTGAAGGTGGCCGACATCGCCATCCACCTCCTCGAGGCGATCGAGGCCGGTGAGCAGGAGTTCGCGTCACCCGGCGCACCACTCAACGTCACGATCGACTCACCGGTGGCCGGCGACTGAACCACCGCCGTCATGCGTCGACGCATGATATGGTGCGTGCATGCCGAAGACGGTGCAGATCCGCGACATCGACGACGACGTCTATCTGGCACTCACCCGACGCGCTGCGGAAGCCGGCTTGACCGTTCCCGATCTGCTCCGTCGTGAGGCGGCCCGACTCGCCGCGCGCCCCACCGTCGAGGAGTGGCTGGCCCGCACTCGCCGACGTCCGTCGGACGTGAGCACCGCCGAGGTGATCGACGCACTCGACGAACTCCGCGGACCATGGCCCGATGCTGATCGTTGATGCATCGTGCCTCTACGAGGTCGTTGCGGACACACCTGCAGCCGAGCCGATCCGACAGCGGCTGAGCCTGGACGACGAGCACGCGGCCCCCCATGTCATCGATGTCGAGGTACTGGGTGTCGTGCGGCGCCATCTCGCCACCGGACGCCTCGAGGCAGTCGCCGCGACGCAAGCGATCGACGATCTCCATCTCTGGCCTGGGGAGCGCGTCGGTCATCGGTCGCTGCTCGACCGGATGTGGGAACTCCGTTCGTCGGTCCGTCCCGCCGACGCAGCGTACGTCGCTCTCGCCGAGGCGTTCGAGGCCACACTGCTGACGACGGACGCTCGACTCGCGAACGCATCCGGACCGCAGTGCAAGATCGAGGTGTTCCAACCGTCGACCTGACGCTGCCGGCTGATCAGCGGAAGTTCTCGAAGTAGCGGCTCGGGGTCGGGCCGCGCTGACCCTGGTACTTCGACCCGCTCGCGCCCGCCCCGTACGGTCGATCGGCCGGTGTGGTCATCTGCATGAAGCTGATCTGGCCGATCTTCATCGCCGGATAGAGCGTGATCGGCAGGCTGGCGACGTTGGCGAGCTCGAGCGTGATGTGACCATCGAAGCCTGCATCGATGAATCCCGCGGTGCTGTGAATGAGCAGTCCCAGCCGACCCAGACTCGACTTGCCCTCGATTCGCGCCACGAGGTCGTCGGGAACCCGCACCCGTTCGAGGGTCGATCCCAGCACGAACTCACCGGGGTGGAGCATGAAGGCCTCGTCACCGGAGGCATCGATCTCCACCAACTCGGTCATGGACGTCATGTCCTGCTTCACGTCGATCACACCAGCCGTGTGATTGCGGAAGACCCGGAACAGGTTGGAGATGCGCACGTCGATGGACGACGGCTGCACCAGCGAATCGTCGTAGGGGTCGATCAGGATCTCCCCGGCGTCAAGCCGTTCACGCAAGGTCCGGTCCGAGAGGATCACGGAGCGCCACCCTAGCGATCGCCGACCGCGGCAGTGGTGGCCTGGCGACGCCGACGGCTAACCTGACGGCTGCTGCGGATGTAGTTCAATGGTAGAACATCAGCTTCCCAAGCTGAGAACGGGGGTTCGATTCCCCTCATCCGCTCTCTCACGCGGATTGTGATCAACCACGGCGGCAAGGACCTGAGCCGTCCGTCACCGTCGATGATCATCCGTTCGAGACCCGGGCAGGTTGCCGTCAGTTGTGGTCGGTGGGATCGGGCTCGGGCGGTGGTGGAACCGGCGGGCCCGGCTCGGGGATCGGCGGGGTGGGCGGTGGCTCCGGCACGGGTGCCGGCCGCTCGGGGCCAGGCCCCGGCGCTGGGGGCATCGGCGTCGGCTGGAGCGGGTCGGGGGTTCTGGCGGTGGACATGCGAAATCTCCTGACATCTGGACGCTCGCCGTGGGACTACCCGAGATCGCCCCACCTCATGCGCGTCCTCGTGGGCGAGGATCACGGGAGGTACGTCGTCGCGATCCGCGACACGCGCCCGCTCGGTACCCTCGCACCAGGGGGTCCCGCATGCTGCACCGAGTACTGGCCGACATCGTCGTGACCGTCCACTTCGGATTCGTCGTGTTCGTCGTGGTCGGCGGACTGATCGCGCTCAGGTGGCCGCGGGTGTTGTGGCTCCACGTCCCTTCGGTGCTCTACAGCGTGTGGATCATCGTGTTCAGCATCACCTGTCCCCTGACCCCGCTCGAACGCTCGCTGCGGGAGCGGGCCGGCGAGGGCCGCTACGAGGAGTCGTTCATCGAGCGCTACGTGGAGGGTGTGCTCTACCCCGGTGACATGCTGCGCCAGGCGCAGGCCGCCGCCGCACTCGTGGTGGTCGCGAGTTGGGTCGCCCTCGTCGTCCGGGCAGGCCGTGCTGGCCGCTGTCCTCCGTTCATTCAGCGACGGTAGTCGCCACCGGCCCGCCGGTGACTTCCGGCACACGGGCACGCTCCACCTTGGATCGGGTGACGTTCGCCACGCACACTCCGGTCATCCCCCGAGTCACCTGGAGTTCACCGATGTCCCGATCCCGTATGTCCCGTCTCACCCGCCTCACGGCCACCGTGTGCGCCCTGAGCCTGGCTGCCGCAGCGTGCGGCGGCGACGACGACGCCGCTGATGAGACCACCACGACGGTGGCCACGGAGACCACGACCACCGAGGTCCCCGAGACCACCACGACCGAGGCGCCACCGGAGACCACCGAGCCCGACACCACGGAGCCCGAGCCCGAGCCGGAGCCCGAGCCGGAGCCGGAGCCCGAGCCCGAGCCGGAGCCCGGGATCGGGTCGATCATCGACGTGGCCACCGAGGCCGACGACTTCACCATCCTGGTCGCGGCCGTGGACGCCGCTGGTCTCACCGAGCAGCTCGCCACCCGCGACTTCACCGTCCTGGCCCCCACCGACGAGGCGTTCGAAGCGCTCGGTCAGGAGACCATCGACGCGTTGCTGGCCGACCCCGACACGCTCGCCGGCATCCTGCTGAACCACGTCCTGCCGCTGCCCCAGACCGCCGACGAGATCGGTCTGTTCAGCAACGTGCTCGCCGTCGGCGGTGCATCGTGGGCGGTCAGCGCCGGCGACCCGTTCATGATCGGCGACGCCACGGTGATCGCGACCGACATCGAGGCCGACAACGGGTACATCCACGCGATCGACACCGTTCTCCTGGTGCCCGAGCCGGCCGACGAGGGCTGACCCGGGCGAGCCGTCGGCTCAGCACGACCCCCCGAAGATCATCACTCCGAACCACGTGGAGCGCCCGGCGACGGAGCGCTCCACGTACGCGACCGAACCCCGGTGCAACAGGTCGTGGAGGATCACGTCCCGGTGGGTCGTGCTCGCGATCCAGGCGTCGGCCATCCAGGCCCAGTCGGACCCACCAGCAGCCACGTTCTCGCCGTTGACACCGCACGCATCGACGCCGGCTCGGCGGTGGGGAACGGAGTGCGACATGCGGTCCGCTCGTGCCATCTCGGTGGCCCACTCGCACGCGAACGCATCGGTGCGGTGATCGCCCACGAGTGCCGGCAGGCCGACCGAGCCGCGCAGGTGGTTGAACGGATCCATCGAGCCCAACCGGCACCGCCCGATCAGCGGCGCCGACGAATCGGCGTGGAGGACGGAGCCCATCGTGTGGCCACCCAACGGCACCCCCGTATCGGTGGGCACCGCGGTGCCGCGACGATGCTGGACACCGAAGACGTCGACCACGACGTGGGTACCGACCGACCCGGTCACGCACACACCGCCGTCGGCCGCGCTCACGATGGCGGCGCTCGACACGTCCTCGCCATGGCGCACGTTCAACGTCGACGTGCCGCCGTAGCCCGCACCGCACGGGAAGAGCGCCAGCCAGCCGTTGCCGTCAGCGCGGGTGGCGGTCACGTTCATGAACAGCACCGCGTCCGTCCCCGTGTGCAGTCGCCGCACCTCGTCACGAGACAACGGTCCGCCATGACGGGTGTCGATGATCCGGACGGGCGGCGACGAAGGTGAGAACGTCTGGTCGGTGTCCGGCAGCCAGACGCCGTTGGTGTCGACCACGATCTGCGTCTGGCCGTCGACGTACACGCACACACGGGCGTCGGTGCTCGGGAGACGGACCGTCACCTGGTTGGCCGTGGTGACACCGGGTGCCAGGTTCAGGCTCGAGACCTCGGGTCGGGGCAACGCGCACGGGAACACCGTGACGAACCCGGTGCTCAGCACGTCGGTGACGGTCACCGTGCCCGACCAGGCCATCAAGGTGCCGCCGACGCCGTGGCGGGCCACATCCAGCACCAGCACCCCGTCGGAACCAGCCCCGCCGTCCGAGCGGGTGTCGAGCTCGCGTGCCGAGCGCGGGACGAACGCGGCGTCGCCCAGACCCGTCGCGACGCCGAAGAGATCGACCACGAGATGGGAGCTGCGCGACGCGGTCACGCAGATCCCCGTCGCCGGACCGTTCGTGCCGACGCCCACCGTGACCTGGTTCGGGGTGACCCGCGAGCGCGCGAAGTTGACCGCCGAGCTGTCGGCACCGCTGGCGCAGTCGGTCACCACCAGGTGACCGTCACCATCGGCATCGACCACCGTCACGTTGACCGTGACCGCAGCGACACCGGCCGGCACCGCGGCGAGCGGCAGGAACCGTTCGACATCGGCCGTGAGCCGGTCGCCGCCCAGCCCACGACGGGTGTCGACCTGTCGGACGGGATCGACGTACTCGAACCCTGACCAGGTCGTCGCGGCGGTGGCGGGAGCGCTCGACGCGATGGGGAGAGCTGCAACCGCGAGCAACGTCAGCGCGCCCGCCAGCAGGACCGACACGGATCCAGAGCGAGCGCGGCACGGAACCGGCTCGACCCGTCTGGCCGAGCGGGAGCGGGGAAGGAGGCGCAAGATCATGCGGTCGGGACGAGACATGGGGTCGAGACGAGAGCGGAAGATGACATCGTCGTCATCGAACCGTCATATTCAAGCAGCTCGGGACGGAGAACGGTGACATCGTGCTCGACACCGTCACTGCAGCGCAACCACGACGGCGGCAACTGCGTCCACGAACCGTGCAGCGAGGTCGGTGTCGATCGCGAGCGACAGCGCCACGAAGCCCCGCGGGGCCACGTAGCACCCACGGTGCAGCAACTCGTGGAACACCAACTCGGTCAGTACCGGATCGGCCCGGGCGAGATCGCCCGGGGTGCGAACGGGCCCGGGCACCGAATGGATCGCCATCATCGATCCCCATCCCGTGACGCACAGCGGGAGCGAGCTCGCCGACAGCACCCCGGCCACCTCGGCCCGGAGACGTTCGCCGCGCTCGAACAGATCGTCCACGACCTCGCCCGTGAGCACCTCCGACAACGTCGCCACCCCACCTGCCATCGACACCACGTTGTTGTTGAACGTGCCACCGTGGGTGAGGGTGCCACCGCGGGCCGGGTCGAACGCAGCCATGAGGTGGTCGCTGCCACCGAACGCGCCGAACGTCATCCCCCCGGCCAGGTACTTGCCGAGGGTGGTGAGATCGGGCGACACGCCGAGCCGCTCCTGGGCGCCCCCACGCGCCATCCGTGACGTCATGACCTCGTCGAACACCAGCAGGGCACCGTGGGCGTCGCACAGAGCACGGAGACCCGGGAGGAACCCGTCGACCGCCGGGAGGCATCCCGCTGCGCCCATCATCGGCTCGACCAGCACCGCGGCGATGTCGTGACCGTGATCGACGAAACATCGCGCCACCGAGTCGAGGTCGTTGTAGGTGGCGTGGTCGAACTCGAACGGCGCGCGGAGCGCCTCGCCGCCGTGGCCGAAGTAGAGCAGACCACCGTGGTACGCGCCATCGAAGACGACGATGCGCTGCCGGCCGGTGGCATGCCGCGCCAACTGCAACGCCATCAGGTTGGCCTCGGTGCCCGAGTTCGTGAAGCGCACCTGCTCGATGGCGGGGAACCGGTCGCACACCAACTCCGCCAGGCGGACCTCGTCGGTGTGCGTGGCGCCGAGGCTCCAGCCACTGGCCAGCCGAGCCGTCACCGCCGCCGCGACGGGTCCGGGGTCGTGTCCGAGGAGACCGGCGCTGAAGTCACCGAGGTAGTCGACGTACTCGTGACCGTCGACGTCGATCATCGTGGCGCCCGTGGCCGACACGACACGGAACGGGAACGGTCGGAGGTCGAGGACCGAGCGGGTCGACCCACCCGGCATCACCGCGGCAGCACGCTCGAACAGAGCGGCGCTGTTCGGTCGGGCCGCCGCATAGCGCGTGCGAGCAGCGTCGAGTCGATCGGCGAACGGTGAGACCACCGACGCGGTCACATCGGACCGATCACTGGCCCAGGAGCTGGGCGCGCAGGTCTCGCTTGACGAACTTGCCGTTGGCGTTGCGGGGGAGCTGCTCGTCGAGGAACCAGACCTTGGACGGGATCTTGTGCTTCGCCATCCGCTCGACCAAGAACGCGCGCAACTCGTCCTCGGTGAGCGTGGAGCCCGGACGCCGCACGATGGCGGCGGCCACCGCCTCGCCGAGCCGCTCGTCGGGCATCCCGAACACCGCGGCCTCGGCCACGTCGTCGTGCTGGTAGATGACCGTCTCGACCTCGGAGCAGTAGACGTTCTCGCCCCCGCGAAGCACCATGTCCTTGGCGCGATCGACGATGTACACGAACCCGTCGGCGTCGATGCGGGCGATGTCGCCCGTGTTGAACCATCCGTCGCGGATCGCGTCGGCCGTGGCCTCCGGGCGGTTGAGGTAACCCTTGATCACGACCGATCCGCGCACGCAGAGCTGCCCCACCACATCGGGTCCGGGTTCGAGATCGTTGCCGGCATCGTCCACGAGCTTGGCGTCGAGCGTGGGCACGACCGGGCCGCACGACTCGGGCTTGTCGACGAAGAACTTCGCCGAGTTGGCCGTGACGATGCCGTGGGTCTCGGTGAGCCCGTAGCCGGTGGAGGGCGCCCCCTTCTTCAACGACTTGTCGATCTTGCCGACGAGATCGGGCTGCAGCGCAGCACCGCCGCCGCCCATGCCCTGCAGGGTGGACGTGTCGCGCTTCTCCCAGTCGGGGTGCTGGATCAGCTCGCGACTCATCGTCGGCACGCCGGAGAAGTTGGTGACACCCTCGCGCTCGATCAGCTCGAGTGCACGGCCGGGGTCCCACTTGTAGGTGAGCACGACTCGACCGCCGGCCATCGTGGCCGGGTGCAGGATGCAGTTGCACGCCGTCACGTGGAACAGCGGCGTCGGGGCCATGAACACCGGCTGTGCGGGCGCCTCGGCCGGATCGGTGGGCGCCTCGCGCTCGCCGGCGGCGATCGCCTTGGCATCGGCCATGCCGGTCACCATCGACCAGAACACCAGGTGCATGATGTTGTGCACCGACCCGCGGTGCGTGAGCTGTGCACCCTTCGGGAAGCCGGTGGTGCCCGACGTGTAGAAGATGCACGCGTCGTCGTCGGGGTCGATCTCGACGTCCGGCAGCTCGGCCGGCGCCTCGTCGGGCCGCACCACGTCGGTCCAGCGCGATGCATCGTCGGGCAACTCGCGGTCGGAGCGCACCGTGATCAGGTGGAGGGGTCCGCCCTCGCGCACCGTGTCGAGGTGCGGCAGCACCCGCTCCAGCCGCTCGTCGTCCGCGATCAACACCTTCGGTCGCGAGTCGGTCAACCCGAACTCCATCTCCGGACCCGTCCACCACGCGTTCATGCCCACCACCGCTGCACCGAGCGACACGGTGGCCCAGTAGCCGACCACCCACTCCGGGTAGTTGCGCATGGCGAGCGCGACGCGGTCGCCGCGTCCCACACCGTGCTGATCGTGCAGCAGCGCCGCGAGGGCCCGGACCTGGGCAGAGATCTCCGCGTAGGTGTAGCGCTCGTCCTCGTACACCACGTAGGTCTTGTCGGCGTGGGCGGCGTTCACGGCCCACACCGCCCGCATGTCGGGGGGCGCCGAGTCGAACACCCGGATCGGGACGCCACGCACCTCGATCTCCGTGGTCGAGAAGGGTCCACCCTCGGCGGTCAGTTCGTCCCAGGAATCACGCAGATGATCGATCACGCCCGCGATGATGGCCGCGTGGAACACCCGGCACCGAACCGGGGTCCCGATCTGATCGTCTCCGGTCGTGCACCCCAGCGTCGGATCTACGATGCGGCTGCATGATCCGACTCCGACAGATCGCCCTCGTCGCCCGTGAGCTCGAACCGGTGGTCGACGAACTGTGCGAACGGCTCGGCCTCACCGTGTGCTTCCACGATCCCGGGGTGGCCGAGTTCGGCCTCCACAACGCCCTCATGACCATCGGCGACCAGTTCCTCGAGGTGGTGTCGCCCACCACCGACGACACCACGGCCGGTCGACTGCTCGATCGCCGCGGTGGCGACGGCGGCTACATGGTGATCCACGAGGTCGACGACCTCGACCGGCGCGTCGAGCACCTCCGCGCCCACGATGTGCGCATCGTGTGGCAACTCGATCTCGAGGACATCCGGGGTCGTCACCTCCATCCACGCGACGTGGGCGGCGCGATCGTGTCGATCGACCAGCCCGAACCGCCGGGCTCGTGGCGTTGGGCCGGCCCCGACTGGGCGGCACACCGTGACACCTCGGTGGTGAGCGCGATCGCCGGCGTGACCGTGGGCGCCGAACGTCCCGACGAGATGGCCCTGCGGTGGGCCGAGCTCGGCCTCGCGACCTCGGTGCGGTTCGACCCGGCGGGACCGCGGGGCGAGGGCGTGGACGGCCTCGACCTGGTGGCCACCGACCGGGCGCGGGCGGGAGAGTCGTTCGACTGCTGCGGGGTGACGATCACCCTCGTGTGATCTCGGGCCGGTGATCTCAGGCCAGGTGGCCGCGAACCAGCGTGCGGAGCAGGTCGATGCCGGCACCCGAGCTGGTGCTCGTCCACACGATGTCGCCCTGCTCGAGCCGGCACCCGGCCGCCAGGTCACGCCTGCGTGCGTCCCGTTTCGATGACTTGACCTTGTCCTGCTTGGTGGCCACCACCGTGTGCGGCACCTGGCACTCGCGGAGCCAGTCGAGCATCTGGACGTCGAGTGGAGTCGGGCCGATCGCACCGTCCACCAGCACGAAGACCTGCACCAGTGACTCGCGATCGAGCAGGTACCCCTCGATCATCTCGGGCCACTCGCGACGTACCCGGCCCGGTACCTTGGCGTAGCCGTAGCCCGGGAGGTCGACCACGGCCACGTCGCCGTCGCCGTGGTCGCGATCGACGAGGTCGAACAGATTGAGCAGCTGCGTGCGTCCGGGGGTGTTGCTCACCCGAGCGAGCTGCTTGGTGCCCGCCAGCGAGTTGATGAGTGAGCTCTTCCCCACGTTCGACCGCCCGACGAACGCCACCTCGGCACGCCGCTCCGGGAGCTGCCCGAGCCGCGCCGCCGACATCACGAAGCGCAAGGAGAGCGGCGGCGGCGACATCGGCCGCAGTGTACGGATCAGCCGGTCAGGAGTGAGCCGAGCGCCCACAGTGCGGCCACGAGGCCCACCGCCGCCATGAACAGGCTGCGCGCCACCGGTGCCCGCTCGAGGTCACCCTCCTCGCTGCGGCGCTCGGGCGGCTTGATGACGGCGATCAGGTTGCCGGCGAACAGCGCACCACCGAGGGCCAACACGAGCCAGGCGAGGAGATCCTCTCCGAGGAACATGTGCCCATCATGGCGTGGAAGACTGCTGCGCATGGGATTCCACCACGTCGCACTCGCCACACGTGACACGGCCGCCACCCATCGCTTCTACACCGAGGTCATGGGTTTCGAGCTCGTCAAGGTCGTGAGCGCGCCCACACCCGCCGCTCCCGGCGAGGAATCGTCCGGATTCTCGAAGCACTTCTTCTACGACACCGGCTCGGGTGAGGTCGGTTCGGGCGACACGGGGATGATCGCGTTCTGGGAGATCCACGATTCCACGATCGGTACCGACTTCGCGGTCGACATCAACGCGGCCGCCGGCCTGCCGTGGTGGGTCAACCACCTGGCCTTCGATGCACCCACCCGCGAGGCGCTCGACGCCCACCGCGAGCGCTGGCAGCGCCACGGCCACACCGTGCTCGAGGTCGACCACGAGTTCTGCGTCAGCATCTACCTCCGCGACCCGTCTGGCAACATGGTCGAGTTCTGCCACACGACCCGGCCGTTCTCCGACGAGGAACGGGCGCGCGCCATCGAGCTGCTCCACGACCCGGAGCCGCCGTTCGATGCCGACGCCCGCGTGACGATCCATCAGCCGGTTGCCGCTGACGCCGGGATCGACGCCGTCCCGGTGGCCGGCGACTGATCACGGGTACCGTCGGGTGCCGGAACGACCGACGAGAGTGATGGCGCCATGACCGACCAGGGGACCACGGAAACGCCCGACCTCGGCCGCCTCATCGACGAGGGCGCCAACGCGGAGCTCACGGAGTGGCTGCGGTCGTCGAGCGTGTACGAGATCGCCGACGAACTGACCCGCCTCGACGCCACCGACACGGCGTTCGCGTTCCGGCTGCTTCCCCGCGACCGGGCGATGGAGGTGTTCGAGTCGCTCGAACCCGTCGACCAGCAGCAGGTGCTCGACGGCCTCCGCGACGACCGCGTCATCCACCTCATCGAGGAACTCGACCCCGACGACCGGGCGCGTCTGCTCGACGAGATGCCGGCCAAGGTCGCGAACCGACTCCTCAACCAGCTCAGCGTCAACGAGCGGGCGCTCACCTCGGTGCTCCTCGGGTACCCGGAAGAGTCCGCCGGTCGTCTCATGACGCCCGAGTTCGTCTCGCTGCGCGACACCATGACCGTGGCCGAGGCGATCGCCAAGATCCGCCGTGAGGGTCTCGACGCGGAGACGGTCTACGCCCTCCCGGTGCTCGACGATTCGCGTCACCTCATCGGCATCACCGGTCTGCGCTCGCTCGTGCTGGCGGAGCCCGATCTCCTCGTGGGTGATCTGATGACCACCGATGTGCTGCGGGTGACCACCGACGTCGACCGCGAGGTCGCGGCCCGGCTCGTCCGGGAGGCCGGCCTCATCGCGCTACCGGTGGTCGACTCCGAGCAGCGTCTGGTCGGCGTCATCACCGTCGACGACGCCATGAGCGTGCTGGAGGAGGAAGAGACCGAGGACTTCGCCTTCCAGGCCGGTCACAGCCCCATCAACAAGCCGTACCTGTCGGTGTCGGCCCTCCAGCTCGCCCGGGTGCGGGCCCTCTGGCTGCTCGTGCTCATCGTGGCCGCCGGACTCACCGTGAACGTGCTGCAGGTCTTCGAGGACACCATCGCGGTGCTGCCCACGCTCGCGCTGTTCGTGCCACTGCTGATCGGTACCGGCGGCAACTCGGGGGCACAGGCCGCGACCGCGGTCATCCGTGCGATGGCCGTCGGTGAGGTCCGCTTCACCGATCTCCCCCGCATCGTGTGGCGTGAGGCCCGGGTGGGCCTGATGCTCGGTGGGATGCTCTCGGCCGCCGTGTTCGTGCCGGTGGCCGCGCTGTGGGACACCGATCTCGCGATCGTGGTGAGCCTGTCACTCGTCACCATCTGCACGTGGGCCACCATCGCCGGCTCGGCGCTCCCGCTGCTCGGCAAGCGGGCCGGCGTCGATCCAGCCGTGGTCTCCGCGCCGTTCATCACCACGCTCGTGGATGCCACCGGTCTGATCTTCTACTTCACCTTCGCCAAGCTCATCCTCGGTATCTGAGGTACCGGTCCGATCCGACGGCCGCACCGGTCACGCGCTGGTGGAACGCCCGAACTTCCGGGTGGCGAGCCCGGCGAACACGGCGATCAGAGCGAGCGACCAGCCGATCGAGTACCAGACGTCGTTGCCGACCGGCATGCCGTTGTAGAGCGCCCGTGACGCGTTCGTGACGATGGTGAACGGGTTCGCGTTCGCGATCGCCTCGAGCCAACCCGGCATCGTCTCGGGCGGCACGAACGCGGACGACACGAACGTGAGCGGGAACATCCAGATGAAACCGGCCGAGTTGGCCGCTTCGACCGACTTCACCGACAGGCCGATGAGCGCCTGCACCCACGACAACGAGTAGCTGAACAGCAACAGCACGAACGTGGCGAGCGTGGCCTGCGCGAACGACCCCTCGAGGCGGAACCCGATCGCGAACGCGATCACCACCATGATCGTGAACGTGAAGATGTTGCGCAGCAGATCCGACACGGTCCGGCCGATCAGCACCGCGGAACGCGACATCGGCAGTGAGCGCAGACGATCGACCAATCCTTTCGACAGATCTTCGGCCAGTCCCACCCCGGTGAACGCCGATCCGAACACGAGCGACTGGGCGAAGATGCCCGGCATCAGGAACTGGTCGTAGTTCGTGAAACCGGGTGCCGTGATCGCTCCGCCGAAGACGTAGGAGAACAGCACGATGAACATGATCGGCTGGATGGTGGCGAAGATCAGCACCTCGATGTTCCGGGGGATGATGCGCAGGTGACGGCCGGCCTCGGTCCACGAGTCCTGCACCACCATGGAGAGATCGGTCATGACGTCACCTTCGTCAGCGGTGCGCCGGTGACACCGTCGGAGTCGTCGTCGGCGGCGTCGACCGGACGCCCCGTCAGCGTGAGGAACACGTCGTCGAGCGTGGGGCGTCGCACGTCGAGATCGAGCACGTCCACCCCCACCTCGTCGAGGGCGCGCACCACACCGGGCACCACACGGTCACCCGTCCGGATGGGTCCGGAGAAGGTCCGACCATCACCTTCGACGTCGACCGGGCCGTTGCACCTCTGGCGCAGCACCTCGAGCGCTTTCGCCTGGTTCTCGATCCGGGCGATCGACACCGTGATGCGGTCACCGCCGATGCGGTCCTTGAGCTCATCGGCAGTCCCCTGCTCGATGACCCGTCCGTGGTCGATCACCACGATCCGATCAGCCAGACGGTCGGCCTCGTCGAGGTACTGGGTGGTGAGCAGCACTGTCGTCCCGTCGTGCTCGAGTTCCTCGATCAGCTCCCACATCGCCAACCTCGATCGTGGGTCGAGTCCGGTGGTGGGCTCGTCCAGGAAGAGCACCGACGGTCGGGCGATGAGGCTCATCGCGATGTCGAGCCGTCGCCGCATCCCGCCCGAGAAGCCCTTCACCACCCGATCGGCAGCGTCCACGAGGTCGAATCGTTCGAGCAACTCCCCCGCGCGCCGGCGGCCCTCCTGCCGCGGCAGGTGGAACAGCCGCGCGATGTACTCGATGTTCTCCCGCGCCGTCAGCCGCTCCTCGACCGCTGCGTACTGACCGGTGAGGCCGATCCGCTCACGGACACGGTGCGGTTCGGCCACCACGTCGATCCCGTCGAGCCGCGCCGTGCCGGCGTCGGGACGGAGCAGCGTGGTGAGCACGCGAACGGTCGTGGTCTTTCCCGCCCCGTTCGGTCCCAGGAGTCCGTACAGCGCGCCACGCGGCACCTCGAGGTCGACCCCTGCGAGCGCGACCGTCTCGCCGAAGCGCTTCTCGAGGCCGCGCGCCTCCACCGCGAGCTGTTCTGGCATGGCCGGATTCTCCCCGCTCGGGTGGCGCCGTGTCGACGGTGTTTCGGTCACAGCGATGCGATCACGCCCGTTCAGGGGGGTGATCGGTCGGGAGTGCCGAGCGCGCGTCCGTCCACCCCGGTGAGACGGAGGTCGGCACCGAGCGCCGGCAGCAGCACGTCGCACACCCCACCGCCCGACGAGGGCCGCTCTCCCGCCACCGTGGCGGCCACCACCGTCCGCCCGTCCTCGATCACCCACGCGCACGCCTTCGCACCGCGGAGGGTACCGGTGTGGCCCCAGCCGTACTGATCGAGGAAGATGCCGGGCCACCGGAGGATCCGACGGTCGTCGACGGTGGCGGCGGCGAGAACGGCGGCCACGTGATCGGTGCCGGCGAGCCACGACCCTGCTGCGCCGAGGCGGTCGAACCGGGCGATGTCGGCCCGGTGCGGGCCGTCACCCGGCGCCGAGCCGTCGACGGTGAGCCGGGGTTCCTCCGCCCCGACCGGATCGAACACCAGCGACCGGCCCGTCACGTCGTAGCGCTCCCCAGTGACCGCTTCGATCAGGAGGCCGAGCGCACAGTAATTGCCGTTCGAGTACCTCCACCGCCCGCGGTCGCCGGTGGGCGGCGCGCCGAGGATCATGCCGAGCGGCGCGTCGCAGCCGCCCGGATCGTCGAGCCAGCTCTGCTGGGCGACCGGCATGCCGCTCGTGTGGTCGAGCAGCTCTCGTGTCGTCACGTCGAGCCACGCCGGGTGCGGCTCGACGCCCATCGCGGTCCACGGGACCGGGGCCGTCACGTCCAGCACGTCCGCCGCGTGGAGGCGGGCCACCGTGAGCGCGGTGACGAGCTTGCTCACGCTCGCCACGACCATCGGAGTGGTACCGGTGACCGGTGCGCCGCTGCGGTCGACACCCGTGGCCAGCTGCACGACCGGCACGCCGTCACGCCACACGCTCAGCGACGTGGCGGCGTTACCGCTGGTGAGTGATGCGAACGCCGCCGTGGTGGCCTCGAACGTGACGGGCTCATCGGGAACCGTCGTGGTGGTGGTCGTGGTCGTGGTGGTGGTGGTCGTCGCGGTGGTCGTGGTCGAGGTCGCAGGCGTCGTGGTGGTGGTCGTGGTGACCGCCGATGTCGGGGTCGACGGTGCCGCTGGCGACGTCGACCCGTGCGGCGCGGACGACGGCGGGCCGGAGGACGGCTCCTGCGACGCTCCCGAACTCGCGCCGGCGGCACAGCCCACCGACAGTGGCAGCCAGGCGAGCACCGCCACGATTCGAACGGCGGTGCGCCGACATCGCAGCGTGGTCGGATCCATCCCGTCGTGAACGGTAGACGCGCCCCGCTGGCCTGGCCGGCCACGACGTTCGATCCGGGCCCGACCGGTTCACCCAGGACGTGCTCCGGAGGTGGCGCTCTCGACGGCGAGCCCGGCGCGACGCCACTCGGGGAAGCCGTCCTCGAGTCGTCGTGCCGACCGGCCGCCGGCGAGCAGTGCCCGGACGGCATCGTCGGCGTAGGCGCAGTACGGACCTCGGCAGTAGGCCACGATCTCCGCGCCGTCGGGCACGTCGGTGAGGAGTTCGGCGAGGCGTGCGGTGAGGTCGTCGACGGGGACCGACCGGGCGCCGGCGATGTGGCCGGACCGGTACTCCGCCGCCGGGCGGACGTCGACCACGAGCACTTCGCCGGCGGCGATCCGGCGGACGAGCTCGTCGCGGGTCACCTGCTCGAGCTCGTCGCGGTCACCGAGATAGGCGGCGGCGAGGTCGTCGAGGCGCGCATGATGGGCCGCGGCCACGTCACGGAGCGCCACCCAGAGGTCGACGACCCGCTCCGACGCGAGTCGGTAGTGGATGCGGGTGCCCTCGCGCCGGGTCGTCACCAGCCCGGCCCCCGCGAGCGCGCGGAGGTGGAACGAGGTGTTGGCCACACTCTGTCCGATCTCGGCCGCGAGCTCGTCGACATGGCGCTCGCCCTGCGCGAGCACGTCGATCAGTTCGGCTCGACGTCCACTCGCGAGGGCCTTGGCGACCTCGGCGAACCCGTCGAACAACGCGTCCTTCGCGTCGCGATGTCCCATTCGTCATCCTCCCGGTCACACCTACTGTTCAAGCGACTACTTGACAAGTTAGCAGGTGGCGGATATCCTCAAGGCATCACTTGAACAAAGGACCTCCGTGGGCGAGCCGACGAGACCGCCGGCCGATCCCGGCCCACCAGCCGAACTCAGCGGACACCGACCGGTGCGGTTGGGGTTGATGCAGAACCTGCCGCAGTTCGCGCTGCTGGTCGGGGTCAACGCGCTGGTCGGCGGCATGGTCGGCCAGGAACGCACGATCGTGCCGCTGCTCGCCGAAGACGTGTTCGGGCTCACCGCGTTCACCGGGATGCTGTCGTTCATCGTGGTGTTCGGCGTGTTCAAGGCGATCACCAACCTGTTCGCCGGATCGCTCTCGGACCGCCACGGCCGCAAACCGGTGCTGCTCGCCGGCTGGATCATCGGCATCCCCGTCCCGCTGCTGCTGATGTGGGCCCCCACCTGGGAATGGGTGCTGATCGCCAACGCCCTGTTGGGCATCAACCAGGGACTCGCCTGGTCGACCACCGTCATCATGAAGATCGACCTCGTCGGCCCACACCGGCGCGGTCTCGCGATGGGGTTCAACGAAGCCGCCGGCTACGGCGCCGTCGCCGCCGCCGCCTGGGCCACCGGCTGGATCGCGGCTGACTACGGGCTGCGCCCCGAACCGTTCTACCTCGGTCTCGCGTTCGCCGGGCTCGGCCTCGGCCTCACCGCCCTGTTCGTCCGCGAGACCGCCGGCCACGTGGCCGTCGAGGTGGCCGGCCATCAGGAGATCGAGGGACGTCCCGACGGATACCTCACCTCCCGCCAGGTGTTCGCCTACACCACCTGGAGAGAACCCGCCCTGTCGTCCGCGTCGCAGGCCGGACTCGTCAACAACCTCAACGAAGGCATGGCATGGGGGCTGTTCCCGCTGTACTTCGCCGCACGCGGCCTGTCGCTCGGCGAGATCGGCCTGCTCATCGCGATCGCACCCGCCGTGTGGGGCGTCGGCCAACTGTTCACCGGTGGACTGTCGGATCGCTGGGGTCGCAAATGGTTCATCGCCGGCGGTCAGTGGCTCGAAGCCCTCGGCCTCGTGGTGATCGCCCTCGGCGACAGCTTCGCCGTGTGGGCGGTCGGCAGCGCCATGTTCGGCGCCGGCACCGCCATGGCCTACCCCACCCTCATCGCGGCGATCGGCGACGTCGCCCACCCCCGCTGGCGCGGCGCCGCCGTGGGCGTCTACCGGCTGTGGCGCGACCTCGGCTTCGCCGTCGGTGCCATCACCGCCGGCATCATCGCCGACCTCGCCGGCATCCGCACCGCGATCATCGTGATCGCGGCGATCACCGCCCTGTCGGGCATCGACGTCGCGATCCGCATGTACGAGACCCGACGTCGTTGACGCGCTGGGGGTCAGACGCCGCGAGCGGCGTTGTCGAACCGGGTGTACTGGCCGAGGAACACGAGCCGCTTGGTCCCGATGGGGCCCTGGCGGTGCTTGGCCACGATCACCTCGGCCGAGCCCTTGTCGGGTGACTCCGCGTTGTAGACCTCGTCGCGGTACAGGAACATGACGACGTCGGCGTCCTGCTCCAGCGACCCCGACTCGCGGAGGTCCTGCAACATCGGTCGCTTGTCGGCTCGGGCCTCGAGCTGACGGCTGAGCTGACTGAGCGCCACGATGGGCACCTCGAGCTCGCGGGCGAGGATCTTGAGGTTCCGGCTGATCTCGCTGACCTCGAGCTGGCGGTTCTCCGACATCCCTCCGCTCGACATCAGCTGGATGTAATCGATCACGATCAGACCGAGTCCGCCGTACTTCGCCTTGATGCGACGCGCCTTGGCGCGGATCTCCATGACGGTGACCCGGGGGTTGTCGTCGAGGAACAGCGGCACCTCGAGCCGACCGATCGCCTTGCCGATCTTGGCCCAGTCGGCCTCGGCCAGGCGGCCGGTGCGGATCTTGGTGGAATCGACCCGGGCCTCACTGGCCAGGATGCGCTGGGTGAGTTCGGCATGCCCCATCTCGAGCGAGAACACCAACACCGGCTTGTGCGAGTGCTGGGCGATGTGTGACGCCATCCCCAGGCCGAACGCCGTCTTCCCCATGGCCGGCCGCGCGCCGACGATGTAGAGGGCGCTGTCCTGCAGACCCGAGAGCAGCTCGTCGAGGTCGGTGAAGCCGGTGGCGGCGCCCGTGATGGTGTCGCCACGATCGAACGTCTCCTGCAGCTTGTCCATCGTCTCGGACAGGAGCACGTCGAGCTGACGGGTGGTGTCGGTGACACGCTGCTCCGCGATGTGGAACACCTTGGTCTCGGCCTCGTCGAGGGCCTTGGTGACATCGTCGGGTTCGCTGTAGGCCAGCTCCGCGATGTCGCCGGCCACGTGGATGAGCCGACGCAACATGGCCGTGTCCTGGACGATCTTGGCGTAGTGGCCCGCGCTGGAGATCGCCGGCGTGGCGTTCTGCAGCTCGTGGAGCGCCTCGGTGCCACCCACCTCGTCGAGCAGACCGCCCCGTCGCAGCTCGTCGGCCACCGTGACGGTGTCGACGGGGCCACCGCTCGAGAACAGCGCCCGCACCGCATCGAAGATGTGCTGGTGCGACGGCCGGTAGAAGTCGGCCGGGTTCAGTCCCTGCTCGCTGACCACCCCGATCGCGTCGCGCGAGAGCAGCAGCGCGCCGAGCACGGACTCCTCGGCCTCCAGGTTGTGCGGTGGGATCCGACCGGCGCTGCTGCGGGACCGGTCGCGTCGTTCGGGACCCCGGTCGTTGTTGTCTCGTTCACCTGGCATGGGGTCCCCACTCTCGCGGTCTCGGCCTGTTGATCGCTAGGGGCGCAACCCTGTGATCTGCCTGTGGACGGAACAGCCCCCACTGTGGACAGTGGGGGCTGCAGGTTCCGGGCACCGGGGTGCCGAGCATCAGGTGGAGCTCAGAGTGCCACGACCTCGATCGTGATCGGGAACGACACGTCACTGTGCAGCGAGGCGGTGACCGTGTGCTGTCCGAGCGTCTTGATCTGGTCGACCTCGAGATCGCGTCGATCGATCTCGATGTCGGTCTGGGCCTTCACGGCCTCGACCACGTCGGAGGCCGTGACCGAGCCGAAGAGCTTGCCCTCGGGACCGGCCTTGGCCTCGACGGTGATCACCTTCGGCACGAGGGTGGAGGCGATGGTGCGAGCCGCGTCACGGGCGTTGGCGTCACGCTGATCGCGGCCCTTGCGCATCTTGGCGGCCTGCTCGATGGCACCGTCGGAGGCCTTGAACGCCAGACCCTTCGGGAGGAGGTAGTTGCGGGCGTGTCCGTCGGCCACATCGATGATGTCGCCACGCTTGCCCAGCTCTTTGAGATCGGAGCGCAGGATCACCTTCATGATCAGGCCTCCACCGTCTCGGCGCCGGCGTCGAGACCGCCATCGGTGTCGGCGACGGTGTCGTCGATGCCCTCGGTGGACGGGCGATCGGACGTCGTGTCGTCACCGCGGTCGGGGCGGCGATCGCGATCGCCACCGTCGCGTGACGGGCGCTGACGGCTCGATGACGCCACCCGCTTGGCGTACGGCAACAGGCCCATCTCGCGGGCGATCTTGATGGCGTTGGCCACATCGCGCTGCTGCTGGACGTCGTTGCCGGTCACCCGACGGTTGCGGATCTTGGCCCGGTCGCTCATGAAACGGGTGAGCAGGTCGACGTCTTTGTAGTCGACGTACTCGACCGACTCGGTGAGCAGTGGGCTGGTCTTCTTCTTGTACTTACGGGGGTTGGCGTCCTTGCCGCGGGTGCGGCTGGTGGACGACGTCGACTTCTTGCGACTGGCCATCAGAGGTCTCCTGGGAACGAAAGCTGGGGGTGAGCGAACGGGGGACGGGTGCGGTGCATCAGAACGGCTCCTCGTCGCCGTACACGGGATCGGGGGCGCGGTTGCCGCCGGACGGGGCGCTGCCGCCACCGCCGCCGCCCTGGCCGCCGTCGGAGCGCTCGTTGCGCTCGATCTGGGCCTGGGCCCAACGGAGGCTCGGGCCGATGTCGTCGGCGATGACCTCGATCATCGTGCGCTTCTCGCCCTCGCGGTTCTCGTACTCGCGCTGCTCGAGGCGGCCGAACACGATCGCCCGGTTGCCCTTGTTGAGCGTGGCCGCGGCGTTCTCGCCGAGCTCGGCCCAGGCGACGATGTTGAAGAACGAGGTCTGCTCCTGCCATTCGCCGTTGACCTGGTAGCGCCGATTGACGGCGAGACCGAAGTTGGCGACGGCGCGCCCGCCGGTGGTGAACCGGAGCTCGGGATCGCGGGTCAGGTTGCCGACCAGCGTGATGCTGTTCGAGTTGGTGGCCATGGTGGCTCCCTTCGTGGACGCTGCCTCAGGCAGCGACACCCTCCATGCCGCGGCGCAGTGCCTCGGCCTCGGGCAGACGGATCAACTTGTGGCGGACGATGTCGTCCGCGAGGCGCAGCGTTCGCTCGAGTTCGTCGAGGGCGCCGCCGGGGGCGACGGCTTCGACCACGAGGTAGTAGCCGGACGGCTTCTTGTTGATCGGGTAGGCGAACGGACGCTTCCCCCACCAGTCGGGACGACCGTGGATGGTGCCGCCGGCGGCGGCGATACCGTCGGTGACGGTCTTGATCCAGGTCTGGGCCTTGGGGTCGTCGACGTCGCCGTCGATGATCACCATGAGTTCGTACGCACGCATCATGTGCGGTGGACTCCCTTCGGACACGGCCACTCGGTGGTGGCTCGGGGCCCCGACGCCTCGGGGTGACGAGGTGGGCCGGAGCAGGGTGGATGTTGAGCGGCGCAGTGTACCGGGCGATCGGTCATGTCGATCAGTGTGACGGAGGGGTCTCACAGTCACCTGTGAGCAGCTCGAGCACCGACCCCTGGACCATGGCGAGACCGGCGTGCTCTCCCTGCAACACCTCGACCGCCACGGTGAACCCCTCGGGCGTGGGGTACGGCGGGCACGGCTCGGCTTCGCACGGCTCCATGTCGAACGCATCGAGGTACCGGCCATCGGGGCCGTAGAAGACGATCGTCAACGGCAAGAGGGTGTTGCGCATCGTGAAGCTGGTGGTTCGGGGCTCGTCGTACACGAACGCCATCCCGTCGAGACCGCCGAGATCCGTCACGCCCATCAGCCCCCGACCGCGCCGCGCGTTGTCGTCGGCCACCCACACGCACAGATCGCAGACCTCGCCGTCGACCGTGGTGACGCGCGCCGGCGTGGTGTCGAAGCCCTGCGGAACCACACCGCCCACCGGCGTCGGGTCGACCGGTGGCGTGGCCACCGGTGGCGGGCCGGGCACGGACGGTGACGGATCGGTGGGCGGTGCCGTGGCTCCCCCGCCTCCCCCACCACCACTCCCACACGCGACGACCACCAGGAGCACCGGGGCGACGAGCATCAACCGCACACCGGGCACGCTACGGGGCACGCGACGGGACGAGTACGGTCGGGGGCGATGGGGACGGACGCGAGCACATGCGAGAGTTGCGGGGCTCACGACACGGTGTACGCAGTGCACCGCATGTACGTGACGCCTGCCGACTGGGACACCGAGGGCCGCGAGATCACCCTGCCCGACGTCGAACGATGGTGCTACGCCTGCTGCACCCACTATCCGCACCAGCCGACCGACACCGGCTGACCACCGGCTGACGTCCGGCCGCCGCCGGTCGACGCCGGTCGACGCGGGCACCCTCAGGAGCGGCTGGCGCCCACGGGCAGCACCCGCAGGAGATGGTGCCAACGGCACTCGATGCACGCCTCGACCACGTACGCCGTGAGCTCGTCGGATCGTGCACCCAGCTGACGCATCTCCTTGGCGGTCGACACGCACCGCCCGTGGGCCGGGAGTCGGTGACCGAACACGTAGGTGACGATGCGGAGATCGGCCTGATCGCAGATGGGGCACCGGGTGGAGGTGACGGTGCCGACGTTGCGCGCCGCACGGACGAGCTCGGGATGGGCGTCGCACACGTACTCCTGACCGAGCCGGCCCGACTTCACCTGGTTGATGAGCATCCGACGGGCGAGACGGTGGTCGACGATGCCGCGTCGCTCCTCCCCACCACGCAGTGCACCAGCCGTGAAGCTCATGCGGTCACAGGGTAGCCACGCGACGGTCCGCTCCCCGACCGTGGACACGGGGCACACTGTGCACGTGAGCGCCCGCCATGACCACACCACCATCACGTTCGGCCGGGGAATCGCCGGCGAGCACGAGCTCCGACTCTGCGGCGACCTGAGCGGCGGCACCCGCGCGCTCGAACTGGGGGTGTCGTCGGAGACCAATGCGCTCGCCTTCGCGATCGCCGGCGCCAAGTCGATCGCGGTCGACCCGGATCCGACCCGGATCGAACAGCTCCGAGCGCTCGCTGCCGAACACGACGTGCGCATCGAGTGCCACGAAGCCGAGTTGGCCGATCTCGGCTTCGCCACGAGTGGTTCGGTGGAGCTCGTGGTCGCCAACCACACCCTGGGCGACGTCGACGATCTCGGACGGCTCCTCCGCCAGGTACACCGCGTCCTCAAGCCGAGCCACCCGTTCGTGATCGTGGTGGATCATCCCTTCGCCGAGGTGCTCGAGCGGCCCGAGGCCTCCTACGGCAGCACGTCGCGCACGATCGGCGACTGGTTCACCGCGCTCGGCCGCGCCAACTTCCGGGTCGATGCCCTGCACGAGCTCGGCGTGAGCGACCACCATCGCGCTCCCACCACCCTCGTGCTCCGTGCCCGCAAAGAAGGTTCCTGACCCGATCCGTCGGGTCCGTGCCGCACCGGCGCACTCAGGCGTCGAGTTCCTCGACCACGGTGGCCGGCTCGATCAGCTGCGCCGGACGCGGTCGGCCGAACAGGTAGCCCTGTCCCCGATCGCAGCCCAGCTCACGCAGCCGTGAGAGCTGCAGCGGCGTCTCGATGCCCTCGGCCACGACCGCGAGGCCCAGGGCCTGGCCGAGCTTGATGACCGCGTCGACGATCGTGGTGTCGTCGGTCTCGAGGCCGAGACCGGCCACGAACCCCCGGTCGATCTTGATCGCCTCCACCGGGAAGCGACGCAGGTAGGTGAGCGATGAATACCCGGTGCCGAAGTCGTCCACCGACAGGTGCAGTCCGAGGCTGCGGAGACGTCGGAGCGCCACCGTCACCTGCTTGACATCGGCCAACAGCGAGGTCTCGGTGATCTCGAGCCAGAGCGAGTCGGCATCGATGCCCGTCTCGGCCAGGACCTCGGCCACGAGATCGTGGAACGCCGGGTCGATCAGCTGGCGGGTCGCCACGTTCACACTCACGAAGCCACGGCCGATGTCGGCCCCGGCGGCCCGCCACCGCGCCACCTGGGCGAGCGAGTCGCGGAGCATCGCAGCACCCAGGTCGACGATGAGTCCGTGCTCCTCGGCGACGTCGAGGAATTCGGCGGGCGGCAGCAGTCCGCGATCGGGGTGGAGCCAGCGCGCCAACACCTCGTGACCGAGCAGGCGACCGGTGTCGAGATCGACGATGGGCTGGAAGTACGGCACCAGCTCGTGGCGTTCGATGCCCTTGCGGAGCTCACCCACCGTGCGCAGCGCGAGCGCCGTCGACTCTCGGTGCTCGCGCTCGAACGCCTCGACGGTGTCGCGACCACGCGCCTTGGCCCGATACATCGCGGCATCGGCGTCGCGGAGGAGATCACCGGCCGACACCCCGGGTTCGGTGTTCAGGGTGTAGCCGATGCTGGCGGTCACGAACAGCTCGTGCTCGTCGATCTCGATGGGACGGAGGCACGACCGGCGCAGCCGCTCGGCCACCTCCCGTGCATCGACGGCCTGACCCCGGCCATCGAGCACCACCACGAACTCGTCGCCACCGAAGCGGGCGAGGGCGTCGTCGTCGCGCACCGCCTCGGTCAGCCGACGCGCCACCTCGATCAGCACCTCGTCACCGCTCGTGTGGCCGAGTCCGTCGTTCACCACCTTGAACTGGTCGAGGTCGATGAACAACACGGCCACCGAGCCCTCGGGCGCGCCGTCGAGCCGTTCGTCGAGCAGCTGGACGAGGTGGGCACGGTTGGGCAACCCGGTGAGGTCGTCGTGGCGGGCGGCGTGGGTCAGCAGCTCTGCCGTGCGGCGCTGCTCGGTGACGTCCTCGATGTGGGTGATGGCGAGCGTGACCCCGTCGTCCTCGGTGGTCGACACGCGGGTGCGGGCCCAGATGTACTCACCGTCGGCCCGCCGGAAGCGCTGGTCGAGCCGATACGTGTCGACGATGCCGAGCTCGAGTCGGGCCAGGTGCGGCACGGCGTCGCTCACGTCGTCGGGATGGGTCAACCCCCGCAGCGTCCGTCCCACGAGCGACTCGACCGGATACCCCAGCATGTCGGCCAGCGACTGGTTCACGTCGACCACCCGGCCGTCGTCGAGCCGGACCAGCGACATCCCCGTGGGGGCCGAGTGGAACGCCTGTTGGAACCGGCGGCGCGCCTGGGCCAGCGCTGCGCTCTGACGCTCGCGGTCGGTGACGTCGCGCAGCCGGAGCACCACGCGATCGGGACGGCCCGGCGGACGGCCCGGAGTGTGACCGCGGGCGGCGTGGAACGTGGCCTCGACGATCGTCGAGGGAGCTTCACGCGGCGTCTCGGGAGCGGTGCCGGGAGCGGACTCGACCGGCGACGGCGCGATCAGTCGGACCAGCACCGGTTCGGAGATCGCGGCGGTCTCGGTCTGGTCCCACCCGTACCGGAGGAGATCGTGATCGTCGTCGACCACGACGCTGGCCGCGGCCATTCCCACGAGATCGTCGCGACCGGTGAGCTCGCCGGCGGCGGCGTTCACCGACTGCACCGTGCCCGACGCGTCGAGCAGCAGCACGGCCTCGGGCAGCTCGTCGAGCACCCGACGTACCTCGGCCTCGGCGGCGGCTGCGTGGCGCAGGCGGACCAGGAGCCGGTGTTCGCCCCGGCGCGCCTGGAACCAACCGATGGCGAACCCCGCCGCCGCGATCGCGAGCAGGCTGACGCCCACCGCCACCACGATCATCGGATCGTTGGATCCGAGCCGAGAAGAACCGGGACAGGGGGAACCGGGTCAGGGAGAACCAGGTCGGGCCGTCCAGTCACGAACGCTCAACGTACTTCCCGGCGGCCCGCTGATCGCGGAACCACTGGTCGAGCCGACGACGGATCTCCTCGTCGCCCACGAGCCCCTCCTCGAGCCGGATCTCGAGCAACGCATCGAGCGCATCACCCACCACTCGTCCGGGTGGCACGCCCAGATGCTCCATCACCTGGCGTCCGTCGAGCTCGGGACGCAACGCCGCCAGCTCCTCGGCAGCGGCCAACTCGGTGATCCGCTGTTCGAGCTCGTCCATCCGACGGCTGAGCGTGCGCGCCTTGCGCTCGTTGCGGGTGGTGCAGTCGCACCGGGTCAACACGTTCAGTTCGTGCAGCAACGGCCCGGCGTCGCGCACGTAGCGCCGCACCGCCGAGTCGGACCAGCCGAGGCGGTACGTGTGGAAGCGGAGGTGGAGCGCCACCAGCTCGGTGATCGCGTCCACGTCGCCGTTCGAGTAGCGCAGCTCCTGCAGGCGACGCCGGGTCATGCGGGCACCGACCGCGTCGTGGTGGTGGAACGTGGTGCCCTTGCCCGGCTGGAAACCCCGCGTGCGCGGTTTGCCGATGTCGTGGAACAGCGCGGCGAGACGCGTGATCCGGAAGTCGAACGGCGGATGGTCGGCAGGGAGTTCGTGCGGAGGGCGCACGTTCTCGATCACCGCGAAGGTGTGGGTGAGGACGTCTTTGTGGCGGTGGATCGGATCGTGCTCGAGGCGCATGGCGGGCAGTTCGGGCAAGAACTGCTCGGCCAGTCCGGTGTCGACGAGGAACCACAGCCCAGCGCTGGGGTGATCGGCGGTGATGAGCTTGTCGAGCTCGTCGCGGATGCGCTCGGCCGACACGATCCCGAGGCGCTGCGCCATCTCACGGACCGCCGCCACGAGCCCGGGCTCGGGTTCCATGGCGTGCGACGCCACGAAGCGAGCGGCTCGCAACATCCGCAACGGATCGTCACTGAAGGAGATCTCCGGTCCGAGAGGGGTCCGCAGCGTCCGCGACACGAGGTCGCTCGCACCACCGAACGGGTCGACGAGGGTGGGTGTGGTGCCCGAGGTGAGCTCGAGCGCCATCGCGTTGATCGTGAAATCACGTCGGGAGAGATCGGCATCGATGTGATCGGCGAACGTCACGTGCGGTTTGCGCGACGCATCGGTGTACGCCTCGCTCCGGAAGGTGGTGATCTCGTAGATGCGCGGCACCTCCCCCCCGTCGGCATCGATCGTGTGGCGGTGCGCACCGATGGTGCCGAAACGCTCACCCTGGGTCCACACGGAATCGGCCCACCCGTCGAGGCAGACCTTGATCTCCGCGGGTCGTGCATCGGTGGTGAGATCGAGGTCGAAGTCGCGTGGCGCGTCGCCCAGCAACAGATCACGCACGGTGCCACCCACGAGGTGGAGCTGATGACCGCGCTGCTCGAAACGGTCGGCGAGAGGTGCCAGCTCGGCGAGTACGGGGGCGAAGCGTTCGGGGACCACGGCACGCCAGGCTACGAGGGCTCGACGACCACCGGCTCGACCCTCCCTGCTCGACCCTCCCTGGTCGACCGATGATCACGTCGAGCCGCGGCTACCGTCGGCACCGGTGAACCGGACCCGTCGACCGAACCGTGCCGTGTCGCGACCCCCCGCGCCCGGAAGCGCGCCGCGGCTCCGCCTCGACGCGTGGCCGACCGACCCCGACGTGGGTCATCTGATGGTGCTCGAACACGGCGCGGTGCCCGACGAGAACGAGCTCGCGGTGTGGATCCGGCGGGCCCGTCGACGGGGATTCAGGTCACTGCGCACCGGAGCACTGTTCCCCGACGCCACCCGCTCCGTGCTCGGAGCAGGTTTCCACGCCATCGACTCGTTGGTGTTGCTCCGGATCGACCTCGCGGCGGTCGCACCTGCGATGCCGCGCCCGCGTGCAGACGGCCAGCACCGGGTCACCCGGCTCTGGGCCCGCCACCACGCGGCAGCCGCCGCCCTCGATCGCCAGGCGTTCGGTCCGATGTGGGGGAACGACACCCGCAGCCTGGCCGACATCCGACGGGCCACACCGGCGCACTGGGCGCGACGCGTCGGCCCGGGTCGCTGCGTCGATGCATTCGCCATCTCGGGTGCGGGTGGTCGCACCGGTTACGTCCAGCGTCTCGCGGTCCACCCCGACCGTCGCCGCGAAGGTCTCGCGGGCGCGCTGCTGAACGACTCGCTCGAGTGGATGCGGGCGCGTGGTCTCGACTCGGCCCTCGTGAACACGGGAGCGACGAACGAGGCCGCCCTCGAGCTCTACGAGCGCTGGGGATTCCAGCGGCTCGACGACCATCTGACCGTGGCCGAGCTCGATCTCACAGTGGGCACACCGTGACCGGACGTCGTGCCCGCTGTGAACCCCGAACCCGATCTTCTCGTGCCGGCGCCGGTCGTGCACTGGCGGCCTTCGGCGCGATCCCTCTCGTGCTCGCGCTGCTGGTGCCCACGCCGGGTTCGATCACCACCCTCGCGGCCGAGCGGAACCGGCTCGTCCTGATCGACCAGACGTTCGTGGTACCGGTGGACGGCACCATCGGGCTCCGGTTCGAGATCAACGGCGACGACGAGATCCTCGCCGCAGCCGCGGCGGCCACGACCACGACCACTGACCCCCCAGACGACGGGGATGCAGACGACGGGGATGCAGACGACGGGGATGCAGACGACGGCGACGGGGCCGACGCAGAGGTGATCGACGTGATCGTGACCTCCTACGAGCCGATCCTCGACCGTGACCGGGTGTCGAGCGTGTTGGCGGGTGCCACCGGTCCGGCACTCGACGGTGCCCGGTTCGACCTCGCCGAGGTCTACCGACCGAACGGTCCGGGGGGCACACCGCTGCTCGAGCTCGACGTGGTGACCGCCACCGGTGGCGACATCGCCGACGAGCTCGAGCTGCCCGTGGCCGGGCTCTATCCGATCACGGTCGACATCCGGCGTGACGGGAGGCGACTGGCTCGTCACATCACCTTCGTCGAGCGTCTCCCGGCCGCCGGCGAACGGCCACGCCGCTCCCAACCCTTCGGTCTCTCGGTGGTCGCGTCGATCCCCGATCCCGGTCCCGAACCCGACCAGCTGGCGCTCGTGGACGCTCGCTCGCGTCTGGTCGAGATCGCCCAGCTCGGCGAAGATCTCGTCGCTCCGATCACCGTCGGGATCCCGCCCGTCGTGGCCGCTCAGCTGACGGCCGACGACGACGAACTGGTCGGTCGCGTGCGCGACGCCCTGAAGGGCAGCGAAGTGCTCGCCGTGCCCCGGATCCAGTTCGATCCGTCGTCGGCCGTGGCTGCCGGGGAGACCGACGCCTTCACCCGCGAGCTCCGCGACGGTGAGGACGTCCTCGCCCGAACGTTCCCCTCCACGGCGGTCCGACGCTCGGCGTGGCGGTGGGACGAACCACTCAGCACCGAAGGTGCATCGCTGCTGCGCGACCTCGGGGTGCAGGTCGTGGTGCTCCCGCTCGACGACTACCACCGGCTCGGCAACGCCCTGCCACCGGAGTTCACCGATCCCACGCTGCTGTACACCGTGAT
The DNA here is from genome assembly GCA_007693335.1 of Ilumatobacter sp. Classification (GTDB taxonomy): domain Bacteria; phylum Actinomycetota; class Acidimicrobiia; order Acidimicrobiales; family Ilumatobacteraceae; genus SKSP01. The sequence continues at coordinate 28,328 of REDU01000057.1, forward strand.
GCTCCCCGACGGCGCGACGCTCGCCGTGCTGACCGTCGACCCCGTGAGCGGTCTCCTCGACCCCGAGCTGGCCGACGATCGATCGGCGGCCGAGATCGCGGTCGAGCTGTTCGCCACGCTGGTGGCCACCCGCATCCAGTTGCCCGACGCGCCCCGCACGGCCGTGCTGTCGACCGACCGACTCGACATCCCCGACGCCGACGTCTTGTCGGTGCTGGAGTCGTTCGTCGACCAGCACCCGTCGTTCCGGTTCCAGACCCTCTCACTGGTACCCAACTCGACCGGCACGATGTTCGTGAACGGGCCGCCTCGCGAGGTCGAACTGCCCGCGTTCGCGGGGGTCGACCTCGCGACGAGATCGAACCGGATCGCGCTCACCCGGGTGCTGGTCGACTCGATGTCGTCGATGCTGCCCGACGACGACCTCCGACCGGCGGCGTGGCACGCCGAGCTCGACCTGCTGCTCTCCACCGGCTTCGACGACGACACGGCCGACGAGCGCATCGACACAGTCATCGGTGAGGTCGAGCTGCTCCCGTCGGTGATCGTGCCACCCGATCCGTTCACGTTCACGCTCACCGGCTCGTCGAGTGAGATCACCCTCCGGCTCGGCAACACCGGCACCACCCCGATCCGCGTGCGCATCAGCTCGGCGGCGTCGAAGCTGACGTTCCCCGAGGGTGACGTGGAGGCCGTTCTGCAGCCGGGCACCACCAACCTCGTGATCCCCGTCGAACCGCTCTCGAACGGCACGTTCCCCGTCACGATCGAGCTGCTGACACCGCTCGACGGTCGACCGGTGATCGAGCCGATCGTGCTCACGGCCCGCGTGAACGCCATCACCGGGTTGGGCCAGGTCCTCACCGGCGGTGCGCTCGTCGTGCTGGCGTCGTGGTGGTACAGCCACTTCCGGAGCCAGCGACGCCAGCGCAGCGAGGCGGCTCGTGCCAACCATCCCAGCAACGGCGCCGGTAGCGTCGTGTCACCGTGAGCACGGTCCGCATCGTCACCGACAGTTCCTGCGATCTCCCCGTGCAGGTCACCACCGACGCCGGCATCGAGGTGGTCCCGCTGACGATCCGCTTCGGATCCACCGAGTTGGTCGACCGTCTCGAGCTCACGACCGCCGAGTTCTGGGCTCGCTGCACCGACAGCGACACGCTGCCCGAGACCGCCGCCCCCGCTCCAGGGAGTTTCGCGGAGGCGTACCGGCGGCTGGCCGACGAGGGCGCCAGCGGCATCATCGTGATCGCGCTGTCGGGTGAGCTGTCGGCCACACTGCAGAGCGCCGTGTTGGCGGCCCGCGACGTCAACCCCGATGTCGATCTGGACGTGCGCGTGGTCGACAGCCGCAGCGTGAGTCTCGGCGTGGGCACCATCGCACTGGCCTGCGCCCGCGCTGCCGCCGACGGCGCAGGTCTCGACGAGGTGGAGCGACTCGCCATCGACCTCGCCGGACGGACCCGCGTGATCGGAGCGCTCGACACGCTCGAGAACCTCAAGAAGGGCGGACGTATCGGCAACGCCAAGGCGTTGCTCGCCACGGCCTTGTCGATCAAGCCGATCATCGAGGTGATCGACGGCGTCGTCGAGCAGGCCGGCAAACAACGCACCCGCGCCAAGGCACTCGCGCTCCTGGTCGACCGGGTCCGCACCTACGAGGGGCGGATCACCGATCTCGCCGTGCTCCACGCCGATTGCAGCGACGTCGACCAGTTCGTCGAGATGCTCCGGCCTCTCTACGACGGCCACATCGTGGTCGGAGAGATCGGTCCGGTCATCGGCACCCATGCCGGGCGCGGCACGATCGGCGTCGCGTTCCACGAGCGCGCCGACCAGACGTGAACCTCGACCTCACGGTCACCCCCGCGATCCAGCCCGGCGCGATCCAGCCCGGCGCGATCCAGCCCGGCGCGATCCAGCCCGGCGAACCAGACACGCTGGTACGACAATGACGGTGGGGACACACGTCCCACCACTAGCGTGAACGAGCGGTCATGCCGTCTGCCCCTCCGCCGTCCCAGCCCGCCCCGTCGCGTCGGAGTGATCACTCGGGCGCGGCCACGCGCACGCCGCCATCCGGCACACCGGATCCGGAGCGGACCGACGAGACTCCACCGACGGTGCTGGCGGGCCGATACCAACTCGATCGTCGCATCGGACAGGGCGGGATGGCCGAGGTGTGGGTGGCCACCGATCTCCAGCTCGACCGCCGTGTGGCACTCAAGTGGCTCCGACCCGCGCTCGCGGCCGACCCGGTCGTGGCCGAGCGCTTCCGACGTGAGGCCATCGCGGTGGCCCGGCTCAACCACCCCAACATCGTGGCCGTGCACGACGTCTTCGAGCACGCCGGTCGCCAAGCGGTGGTCATGCAGCTGGTCGACGGCAAGAGCCTCCGTCAGCTCCTCGACAGCCAGAAACGCCTCGGCCCCGAGCTGACGATCCACATCGGGGCGGCCATCTCCGGTGCGCTCGACGAGGCCCATCGCGCCGGGTTCGTCCACCGCGACGTGAAGCCCGGCAACATCCTGGTCACCTCCGACGGGCGCGTGCTGCTCACCGACTTCGGCATCGCCAAGGGCCTCGATCCGGGCGACGACGACCTCACCAGCGACAACGTGATGATGGGCACCGCCAAGTACCTGTCACCCGAGCAGGTACGCGGCCGCAAACTCGACGGCCGCGCCGACCTCTACTCGCTCGGACTCGTGCTCTACGAGTGCCTGGCAGGTCGCGTCCCGTTCCTCGGCGAGTCGGATGCGGACACCGCGTTGGCCCGGCTCCAACGCGATCCCACCGATCTCAACCGACTCCGGCCCACCCTGCCACCCGGGCTGGTCGACCTGATCCATCGCGCGCTGGCGCGCAACCCTGCGCACCGACCGGCATCGGGACACGGGTTCCGCACCGCACTCTTGGCCGTCGACACCACGGCACCACACATCGATGGCACACCGGCCGAACCACCACGTCGGGGGGCGTTCATCCGGGGCACCACGCCGACCGGACCCTCGCGTCCCGAGATCCCCGGCGAGCCCACGGCTCGATCGACCGACTCGCCCACGAGCTCCACCACGCCGCGCTCGTCATCCCCGACCGAGATCGACCAGCGAGGAGCCCGTGCATCCGATCTCCCACGTCGCACCGGTGACACGGTGTCCACCCCCGATCGCACCCCGCCGGCCGGGCCGATCAGGGCGCGCACCGCCCGCGGGATGCAGCAGCACCTGATGCCGTCGCTGGTGATGGTCGGGGTGCTGCTCGTGATCGCGGCCGCCGTGGTGCTCGCCCTCTGGATCGCACTGAGCGTGAACGATCCCGACGGCTCGCCGGTCGATCCCGGAGCACCGGCCACCGAGAGCGGGGCCGACCCGGCCGCCGGGACCGACGAGACGGACGAGCCGGGTCCCGCCCCACCACCGCAGCCCGACGGCCCGATCGGGATCGACACCGTCGAGGCCTGGGATCCTGATGGCGATGGAGCCGGCGAGAACGACGAGCAGGCGCCACTCGCACTCGCGGGCGCCAACCCCGACAGCGGCTGGCCCACGCTGTGCTACTCGTCGCAGTTCATGGGCGGCAAACGGGGCGTCGGGCTCATCGTGTCGTTCACGGGAGCCGCTGGTGGCACCGTGGGCGTCGACGTGCTCAACGCCCCGTACCAGCTCGAGATCTTCGCCACCGAGACGGTCACACCCCCGGGCGACCCGGACCGGTGGGGTTCATCGCTGGTGGGCACCGAGTACGCGGAACGCCCGGGCCGCATCGAGACCTCGGTACCCGATGGCACCCGCCACGTACTGCTGTGGCTGAAGGAACTGGGACCCGACGACGCCTGCACCTCCAGCAACCCCTACCGCGGCCGCCTGGGGAACCTCACCTTCTCGTCGTGACGGGCGCGGTACGCTCCGCGCCATCGCTCCCGACGACACCACCCTGATCGGCGCCGCCCGCGCCGGCGATCGGGCGGCGCTCGACCAACTGCTGCGTCGCCACTACGACCGGATCCACGCGGTGTGTCGTCGCATCGCCGGTGGCTCTCGCGACGCCGATGATGCGGCGCAGGAGGCGATGATCCGGATCGTGCGGGGGCTCGAGTCGTTCGACGGTCGCGCATCGTTCTCGACCTGGGCGTACCGGATCGCCACCAACACGGCCCTCGACGAGCTGCGCAAGCGCAACCGACGACCACAGCTGCACCGGGTCGACCGCGACGACGAGCCGGGAACCGTGACCGAGCCCACCGACACCCTGGCCCACCGCCGGATCGACGGCGTGGTCGACCGGATCGCGATCGACGAAGCCATCGCCGACCTGCCCGCCGACTACCGCGTCGCGGTCGTACTGCGTGACGTGGCCGATCTCGACTACGACGAGATCGCCGAGGTGCTGGGCGTGCCCGTGGGCACCGTGAAGTCACGGATCGCCCGCGGTCGCGCCCGACTCGTGCGACAGCTCGGGAACCAGGACCCCTCCGATCGACGTCCAACGGACGCACCATGAACGACGACACCTTCGATCTCGCGAGCGCGTACCTCGACGACGCGGTGACACCCGCCGAGCGGGCGCGCGCCGAGGCCGACGCCGAGGTGATGAAGCTCGTGGGCGAGCTCCGGGATCTCGCCGATCATCTTCGAGATGTCGAGCCGCCCAGCGCCAGCGCCCGCGATCGGGCCGTCGCGACCGCGCTCGCCGAGTGGTCGTCACCGCACGACGATCGCGTGTCGACCATCGCTCGAGGCACTCGGCCGTCGCGTTCCTCGCGTCTCCTGGCGTACGCCGCCGCGCTACTGGCCGTGGGCGTGGTGGGTGTGGTGGCCGTGAACGGACTCCGCGGCACGACCGATGACGCCGCGACGTCGGTGAGTGACGAGGAGCTGGCCGAGACGTTCGCGCTCGACCAGACCGATGACATCGGTGACACGGGTGAGATGAGCACGACGGGCGACGTCGCCGAATCGATGGCCGAACCCGAGCAGTCCGCCGACAGCGACGATGCCGACCGGAGCACGGAGAACCACGATGCCCCAGCCGAGGACGGCGCCGAGGCGGTCGACCTGGTCGACCTGACGGGGCTCACGGACGCGGAACTGGCGCGGTTCGCGGTTGCGTTGCTGACCGAACGTGACACCGCCGACCAGCCCGGCCAACCCGACGGCCCGACGATCGAGACCGACGACGCCGTCACCTGTGAGGACGTGCTCGACGACGTACTGGCGTGGGCCACGTATGCCGATCGCGACGCGTTGTTCGGCATCAGCGGACGCGATGCCGTGGCGCGGGTGGTCGATCCCGTCGACTGCTCGGTGCTCGCCGAGGCGTCGCTGGAGCGCGCCGGCGACTGACGCCGCTAGTGTCGGCGGTCATGCCCGGCAATCCACTGACCGACCAGAACTGGGCGAGCGACATCGCCGACACGATCGTCCGCGTGGTGGGCAGGGTCCGCGACCTCACGACCGACAACGTCGTGCTGGTGACCCGTGCGATCGTGTACGGCCTGCTCGGCGCCATCCTGGGCATCGCAGCGCTCGTGCTGTTCATCATCGTGCTCACCCGTGGCCTGCAGTCGCTGCTCGAGCTGGCCGTCAGCTGGGAGCGAGCGGTCTACCTGAGCTACTTCGTGCTCGGGGGAATCTGCGTGGCCGCCGGGGCGTTGATGATGACGAAGCGTCGTTCCGCAGACGCCTGACCCCCCAGACCTGACACCCGAACACCGGTTCAAGGAGCGAATTCCACCCTCATGAGCACCACGACGGACACCGACGTCCGCAATGTCATCATCATCGGCTCCGGCCCGGCCGGTCTCACCGCTGCCATCTACGCCGCCCGCGCCAACCTCGAACCGCTGATGTTCGAGGGTGAGCCCTCGTCCACCAGCGATCAGCCGGGTGGTCAGCTGATGCTCACCACCGATGTCGAGAACTTCCCGGGGTTCCCCGACGGCATCATGGGCCCCGACCTGATGCAGAACTTCCGCGCCCAGGCCGAGCGCTTCGGCACCGAGTTCATCACCGAGAAGGTCACCTCGATCGACTTCAGCGAGCGGCCGTTCCGGGTCGAGGTGCGCGGCACCGAGTACCGGGCCGACTCGATCATCATCAGCACGGGCGCCCGCTCCATCTGGCTGGGTCTCGAAGCCGAGGAGCGACTCGTGGGTCACGGCGTCTCGTCGTGCGCCACGTGCGACGGATTCTTCTTCCGCGACCAGCACATCGTGGTGGTCGGTGGCGGCGACTCCGCCATCGAGGAGGCCACCTTCCTCACCAAGTTCGCAGCCAAGGTCACGATCGTGCACCGCCGCGATGAGCTCCGTGCCTCGAAGATCATGCAGGATCGCGCCTTCGCCAACCCGAAGATCGAGTTCCTGTGGAACCACACCGTGGTCGATCTGCTCGGCACCGAGAAGCTCGAAGGCGCGATCGTGCGCGACGTCAACACCGGTGAGACCAGCACGCTCGACGTGACCGGGCTGTTCGTGGCGATCGGCCACAAGCCCAACACCGACCTGTTCAGCGATGTGCTCGACATGGACGCGACCGGCTACCTCGTCACCCGTGGCGGCTCCACCGCCACCAACATCGAGGGTGTGTTCGCGTGCGGCGACGTCCAGGACCACACCTACCGCCAGGCGATCACCGCCGCCGGTTCGGGCTGCATGGCAGCCATCGACGCCGAGCGCTGGCTCGAGGCCAACGTGCACACCGCCGCCTCGGCCACGACCGCCTGAAGTGCTCCATCAGTAGACTCCGCAGCAGCCCACGAGAGGACTCCCCCACCATGGCCCACGGCATCGTCAACTTGTCCACGTCCACCTTCGACGAGACCGTCAGCGGTGCCGACGCGCCCGTCGTGGTCGACTTCTGGGCCGAATGGTGCGGACCGTGCAAGAAGATCGCACCCATCCTCGAGGAGATGGCCGGAGAGCTCGGCGACGACGCCGTGATCGCCAAGCTCAACGTCGACGACAACCCCGACATCGCCATGCGCTACAACGTCATGAGCATCCCGACGCTGCTCGTGTTCCATGGCGGTGAGGTCCGCAAGCGCCTCGTCGGTGCCAAGGGCAAGGCGCAGCTGCTCCAGGAGCTCGACGAATTCCTGCCCAGTTCCCGCTGAGCCCTGGCCAGCGCGGTGAATCGGTCCGCGATCTCCAGCGGCGCCTGACCGCCGTCGGGTTCACCGTCGGCGGCATCGAGCACGGCGTCTACGGCGACCACACCCGACGTGCCGTCGAGGAGTTCCAGACGGCTCGAGACCTCAGGGTCACCGGTGTGTGCGACCACAGCACGTGGATCACGCTCGTCGAGGCCTCATGGCGCCTCGGCGACCGGCTGCTCGTGCTGTCGGCACCCAACCTGCGCGGTGACGACGTGGGCGAGCTGCAGTCGGCCCTCGGACGTCTCGGGTTCGACTGCGGTCGGGTCGACGGCATCCTCGGCCCCGCCACCACCCGTGCCGTGGCCGATTTCCAGCGCAACTGCGGTCTCCCGGTCGACAGCGTGTGCGGTCCCGACACCGTGCGAGCCCTCGGCGTCCTGGCACGTCAGAGCGGATCCGGGCCGGGAGTGGCGGCCCTCCGCGAGCTCGAAGCGCTCACCTCGACCCGGCGGGCGCTGAGCGACCTGCGGGTGGTCGTGGGTCAATTCGGAGGGCTCAGCGCGTTGGTCCGACAACTGACCCATGCCCTCCGGCTCCGAGGGGCCACGGTGGCACCCACCGACGAACCCGACGCCTCGGCGCAGGCCGCCGCCGCCAACCGTTTCGCCGCCACCCTCTACCTGGGTTTCGAAGCGAGCTCGGCGCCCGGCTCGCGCATCTGCTACTACGCCGTCCCGTCGTTCGAGTCGGTCGGGGGCCGGTCGCTGGCGATCGTCATGGAACATGCGTTCGATTCGACCGGACTGTCGCTCGAGGTGCGCGGGATGCGACTCCCCGTCCTGCGCGAGACGCGGATGCCGGCGGTGCTCTGCACCGTGGGCCCGGTGCAGCGGGTGATCGACGCGACACCGACGATCGTCGACGCCGTCGTGGTGGCACTCGAGCGTTGGGCCGATGCTCCGCTCGGTGCTGCGCCAGCATCGTGACCCGGGCTGGCTGACCGCCCGAAAAGGGCCTTCACGCAGGGGCGACGCGTCGGCTCTCGACGTTATCCACAGGTTCGTCCCCATCCTGTGGGGTTGAGTGCAGGTTGACCTCGGTCACACCTCACGCGCGACCAGAGGTCGATGCCGACGCGGCCGCCACCCGTGCCGGTCGGGGGTCACTCAGTCGGCCGTCGCGTCGAGATCGCTGACGATCCGACGGTAGATCCGCTCGAGATCCTCGAGATCGGCGAACTCGATCGTGACCTTGCCGCGACGGCTCCCCATCTGCACCCCCACCCGGGTCTCGAGATACGTCGCGAGGAGCTCCTCGAGTTCCAGTAACCCCGGTGGGCGGAGACGGGTGGACGGGGTCAACCCGGCCCCATCGATCCCGGGTTCGACCACGGGTTCGCCCGTGGTGTCGTCCACCGGCTCGTCGGTGGATGGGTCGTCGGGATCGGCGCTGCCACGACGGACCGCATCCTCCACGGCGCGGACGGTCCATCCCTCGCCGGCGGCCCGGCGGGCCAACTCGTCCTGGAGCGCCCGGTCGGGAGTTCCGAGCAGGGCGCGGGCATGGCCCGCCGAGAGCCGGCCGTCGGCCAGCAGGTGCTGGACCGAGGGCGGTAGGCCCAGGAGCCGCAGGGTGTTCGTGATCGATGAGCGACTCTTCCCCAGCCGCTCGGCCAGCTGCTCGTGGGTCAGCCCGAAGTCCTCGATCAGCTGCTGGTACGCCGCCGCCTCCTCGAGTGGTGTGAGGTCCTGTCGGTGGAGGTTCTCGACCAGCGCCTGTTCGACCGACGCCACGTCGTCGGTGATGCGCACGACGGCCGGGATGGTCGCGAGTCCGGCTCGTTGCGCCGCCCGCCAGCGACGCTCCCCCGCGATCAACTCATAGCCCTGTCCGTCGCCGGTTCCCGTGTCGATCGGACGTAACAGGATCGGCTGGAGCACACCGATCTGGGCGATCGAGGCCGAGAGCTCCGACAGTGACTCCTCGTCGAAATGGACCCGGGGCTGGTTCGGGTTCGGGCGGATGTCCGCGACGGCGATCTCGGCGAAGATGGCAGCGGCACCCGTCCCCTCCCCATCGGCGCCGGGTGGGATCAGAGAGCTCAGACCCTTACCGAGACCACTGCGGCGGACCATGGTGCACCTCCTCGGCGACGTCGCGGTAGGCGAGTGCCCCACGCGATCGGGGGTCGTAGATGATGATGGGCTGCCCGTACGACGGTGCCTCCGACAAGCGGACCGTGCGCGGCACCACCGCCCGGACGACCTTGTCGCCGAAATGGCCACGCACCTCCTGCACCACCTGATCGGAGAGCTTGGTGCGAGCGTCGTACATCACACACACGATCGAGCTCACCTCGAGATCGGGGTTGAGGTTCCGCTTCACCAGATCGACATTGCGGAGGAGCTGCCCGAGTCCTTCGAGGGCGTAGTACTCGCACTGGATGGGGACCAGCACCTCCTGGGCGGCCGCCAGTCCGTTCACCGTGAGCAGACCCAGGGTCGGCGGACAGTCGATCAGCACGTAGTCGTAGTCGTCGAGCACCGCCTCGATCGCCCGGCGAAGACGGGTCTCGCGACTGAATGCCGGCACCAGCTCGATCTCGGCCCCGGCGAGGTCGAGGCTGGCCGGGGCCACGAACAGGTGCTTGACGTCGGTGGGCTCGACACAGTTCTCGAGTGGCACGTCGTGCATGAGGACGTGGTACATCGAGTGTTCCAACCCTCGGTTCTCGATCCCCAACCCGGTGGTGGCGTTGCCCTGAGGGTCGAGGTCGACCACGAGCGTGCGGAGGCCACGCTCCGCGAGGCAGGCGCCGACGTTGATCGTGGTGGTCGTCTTCCCGACGCCGCCCTTCTGGTTCGCGATCGCGATCACGCGGGGGAGTGGACGCGCCGGTTCGCGGGCATCGGAGGTGACTGACATGGTGAGCACAGCCTGTCGCTTCGGCACCCGGAACGCAAGCACCCTCGGCATCAGATCGCCAGGTGTCAGTCACCGGGGATGTTCCACGTGAAACATCTCCAACGGTGTTCGGCGCCGTTCCCGATGTTCCACGTGGAACATCGGCGGGTGGGCGATCCCCTCACCCGTTGCGCTGGAACACCGCGACCGAACCTTCCGGGATGACCTCCAGGTCCAGCTCACGCAGCAGATCAGCCGCCCAACGATCGCCGGTCGGGGGCTCACTGACCACGATCCGGCCACCCTCGGCCAAACAGGCCGACGCGATCGACAACGTCACCGATGGTGGACCGAAGCCTCGCGCCGTCACGCCGTCGAACCCCTCCGGGAAGAGCTGGCGGAGCCGGCGGGCATCATCACACACCACCTGCACCCGGTCCTCCACACCGAGCCGCACCACCGCCCGTTCCAGCAGGTCGGTGCGCTTCTGTCGACGATCGATCAGCACCACGTCGAGATCCGGTCGATCGACCGCCACGACCAGCCCGGGGAGTCCGCCACCCGATCCGAGGTCGACCACCCGACCACGCACCGGCGCGAGCGCCCGGACGAAGGCGCGGGCGTGCTCCACCGCGTCCTCCACCGGGCGGGCCCCCAGAACGCCGAAACGCTGCGCCAGGCGCAGCGTTTCGAGCAGTTCGTGCGGGACGCCGGGTCGGTCCCGGCTGTCGGTCACGCCGGGGTGACCACCACACGGCGATACGGATCGTCGCCCTCGGAATGGCTGGTCACGCCGTCGATCTCCACCAGCACGTCGTGGATCACCTTGCGATCGGCCGATGGCATGGGCTCGAGCGAACGAGGGCTCGAGGTGTCGATGACCTGCTCGGCCACGGTGCGGGCGAAGCGTTCGAGGGCCGTACGGCGACGTTCGCGGTATCCGGCCACATCGATGCGCAACCGCGTCTCGTGGTCACCGAGCTTGCGCTGGGCCGCAACCCGGGCGAGGTCCTGCACCGCCAGCAGGGTGCGGCCGCCGGGCCCGATCAACAAACCGAGATCATCGCCTTCCACCCGCACGTCGAGCTCCGTCCCGTCGATGTCGAGCTCGACGGTGGCCTGGAGGCCGAAGGCCTCGACCAACCCCTCCATGAACGACACGGCGGCTGCACCCACGGCCGCCGGCTCCACCGGTGGGCGGTCATCGCGGTCGTCACGGTCGGTCCGGTCGTCTCGACGCGCCCGTGATCGCTGAGCACCATCACCCGTGGACCCGGAGTTCCCGCCGCGGCGACCACGACCGTTCCCCGACCGTGTGGCCGCGCCGCCCGACGTGTCGCCGGTGTCCTCGCCGGTGTCGTCGCCGCGTTCGTCGGTCGCGGTGGCGGTCGTACCGGCGTCGCTGGGGGTCGAGGCGCTCGAGGTGTCGCTCCGGCGACCACGCCGCCGTTCCACCTTGGGTCGGGCTTCGGTGGGTCGGATCCGTCCGCGCACCCGGGCCTCGCCGCGGATCAGACCGAACAATCCGGCCTTCGGCTCCTCGAGGATCTCGAACTCGGCATCGTCATCGGCCACGCCGAGCTGGTCGAGCGCCTTCTCCTTGGCCTCATCGATCGTCTTGGCTGTCGTCTCCACCCATTCCATCGGTGGGTCTCCTCTGCTGCTGGGTCCCGCCGGGGCTGGCCGGGCGGGAGTCTGTTGGTCGATCGGTACGCCGCTCAGCGCTTCTTGCTGCGTCGGGTCGGGCTGCCGCCCGGCCGGGCCGGGCGTCCACTGGCGCCGCGACTCGACGGAGTCGGTCGGCCCTTGGGGGGCGTGGTGCGCTTGGTGGCAGCCGGGGTCGAGGACTTCGGCACCGCTTTCTTCGGCGGCGGCTTCTTCGCCGACGCCTTCTCACCGGACTCCGACGTCGAGTCCCCATCCTTGCCGCCCGTCAGATCGCGCTTGGCCTGGGCGAAGAGCCCACCGCCGCCACCGTCTTTCTTGGCGAGCTCACGAGCCTGCTCACCGGCGCGCTGCGCCTGGCGGCCGAGTGACTCGTCGCCACCGTAGAAGCGACGGGTGATGTAGCCCTGCTGCAGGATCCGGAGGATCGCCTGCACGATGTAGTAGATGACGAGTCCGAGCAGGAAGAAGATCTGGAACACGGCGAAGAACACCGGCAGGTACTGCATCAGCTTCTGCTGTGACGGCGACATCGACGGGCTCACCGACGCCCGGGCCGCCACCATCCGCTGCTGGAAGAAGTAGAGCCCACCGAGGATGACCACGAGCAGCGCATAGATCAACCCGCGGGCGAAATCGGTGCCGAGGGCCTGGGCGGGCGACAGCGAGAGGTCGAGTCCGAACGACACCATCTCGACCTGCCCGGCCAGCGATTCGAACATCGGCGAGTCGGTGGCCAGGTACCGGGGGACGAACCCCACCTCGGAGTCGTCGGCACCGCTGGCACGGAGCACCGCCTGGGCCACCGCCTCGTTGGGACCGGCCGGCCGGTACGTGAGCCCGATCATGATGCGGAACATCACGATGAACACCGGTGTCTGGGCCAGGATCGGCAGACAGGAGGCCATCGGATTGACCTTGTGATCCTGGTAGAGCTTCATCATCTCTTCGTTGAGCTTGGCCTTGTCGCCACGGTGCTCCTGCTGGAGACGTCGCATCTCCGGCGCCAGCCGTTGCATCTCGAGCATGCCCTTGGTGCTCTTGAGCGTGAGCGGGGTCACGAGCACCATCACGACCACGGCGATCAGACCGATCGCCAACCCGTAGCTCCCCGTCCAGCTGTAGAACCAGGCCAACAACGCTGCGGGAACTTCGAACACTCCGGCGATCATCGATCAACTTTCGGGTCGGGGGCTGAGCGGGGGGCGTCAGTGGGCGACACGGTCTCACGGGATTCGGGGTCGCGGGGGTCGGGCACGGGGTCGAATCCCGACGGACCGAACGGTCGGCAGCGCACGAGGCGACGCAGCGTGAGCCATCCACCACGCCCAGCACCATGGACCTCGACGGCCTCGACGGCGTAGGCCGAACACGTCGGGAAGAACCGGCAGGGCGATGGGCGGCCTTCGGCACCGCGCTGGTACCACCGGATCGCCCGCAACATCGCGCCGGCGGGACGCGAGGGGGCAGCAGCCGGAGGTCCGGGATCACCCGTGGCCACTGGATCTACCGGGTCCGGGAGTTCGACGGGATCTTCGCGAGCAGTGCGATCAGCTCCACTCGCAGCTGATCGAACGTCAGTTCTGTCACACCCGGCCGGGCACCGATCAGATACCAACCCGGCGGTGGTTCGACCCCCGTCGACAGCAGCGCCCGGAGCCGGCGACGCACCCGGTTGCGGGTCACGGCCGGTCCGACGGCGCGACCGATGGCGAAGGCCAGGCGCGGTGGTTCCGCTCCGGGGTCGGGCAAGTAGGTGCACCACAACGACGACGTACGGATCCGGGAGCCCTCACGTGCGAGGCGAGCGAACGCGTCGCGCTCGCGGATCCGCCAGATCAAGCCGACAGACGAGCGCGGCCCTTGGCGCGACGAGCCTTCAAGATGGCGCGCCCCGAGCGGGTGCTCATACGGGCCCGGAAGCCGTGCTTGCGGGCACGGCGACGGGTATTTGGTTGAAATGTGCGCTTCACACCGACCTCCTCGGCGCCCCGACGTGACGGTGGGGCGGGCTGCTCTCGCGATCATCGGACCCGCCACACGGCGCGTCCAGACCTGTCAAGGCTACGGCCGACCACACCTCCGTGACAACCGGGAGACCCAGCGTACGAAACTTCAGGAGCGGTCAGGTCGTGAGGGGCGATCGCGCGTGCTAGCGTCGTCCACCCCGGCGTTGGTTGTCCACATGATGTGGACAACCGTGTGGACGCTGTCGGACGTCGGGTGCGGGAGGTGCAGGTGAGAGACCAGGAAGAGGTGTGGACAGCGGTCGCCCAACTCCTGCGGGCTCAGCTCACCGAGTCGGTGTGGTACTCGACGTTCCAGGACGTCGAACCGGTCGTCTCCGACGAACCCACCCTGCTCGTACGTGTCCCGAGCACGCTCGCACGTGACCGGATCCTCAACCGCTACCTGCCGATCGTGACCGAGGCCATGAAGGAGTTGGGGTTCGGCGATCGCGACGTGGCCGTCGAGATCGCCACCGTGGGCATCGACCACGATCATCCCGATGACCCGGGCGTGTCGGTCGACGCCAACGGTCATGGGACCGACCCCGTGGGCACCGTGACCGATCGCTTCCGCGGACCCGTCCAGCACCCGTCGAACGGCATCGACGAAGCAGGACTCAACCCGCGCTACACCTTCGAGACCTTCGTGAAGGGTGCGTCCAACCAGTTCGCCCTGGCGGCATCGTTGCGGGTGGCGGAGACACCGGCTCGGTCGTACAACCCATTGTTCATCTACGGCGCAGCCGGTCTCGGCAAGACGCACCTGCTGCACGCCATCGGCCACTACGTGCACCACAACTACCAGCACCACGAGGTGCGGTACGTCTCGACCGAGACGTTCATGAACGAATACGTCGATGCCATCCGATCGAACTCGATGGCCGGGCTCCGTCGTCGTTACCGCGACATCGACGTGCTCTTGATCGACGACGTCCAGTTCCTCGAGGGCAAAGAGGGCCTCCAGGAGGAGTTCTTCCACACGTTCAACTCACTCCACGGCGCCAACAAGCAGATCGTGATCAGCAGTGACCGTGTGCCCGACGCGATCCCGACGCTCGAAGAACGCCTCCGCGGTCGGTTCAAGTGGGGTCTGATCACCGACATCCAGCCGCCCGACCTCGAGACCCGCCTCGCCATCCTGCGCAACAAGTCCGAGCGCGACCGCGTCGAGGTGCCGTCGGAGACGCTCGAGTTCATCGCGACCCACATCACGACCAACATCCGCGAGCTCGAGGGCGCCCTGATCCGGGTGACCGCGTTCGCCAGCCTCAACCACGTCGCGATCACGACCGAGCTCGCGCAGCAGCAACTGGCCGACCTCCTGAGCGACACCACGCCGCGCCCGCGCACCGACCAGGAACTGCTCGACGAGATCGCCGGCATCCTCGGGTTCGAGGTCGAGGCGCTCAAGGGCAAGAGCCGCCAACGACCACTCGTGACCGCCCGCCAGATCGCGATGTACGTCTTCCGCGATCTCACCGACCTGAGCTATCCCAGCATCGCCCGTCTCTTCGGTGGCCGCGATCACACCACCGTGATCCACGCCGTCGAGAAGATCCAGCGGCAGATGGGCGAACGCAAGCAGATCTACGAACAGGTCACCGACCTCCAACAGCGGTTGAAGTCGTGATCGGCCACATCGACGGCACCCGGAGTCGGCGCGCGCGTCGCCTGTGGGCGGGCATGGGGACGCACGACCGTTCCCGGTGGACAACCCAGGTCCGTCCACCGAACCACACCGGTGTCATCCGCGCGCAGGGGAACGACGCGACGTCCCGTGTGGACGCGCGCGCACGCCCTACGCTGCACCAACGGTGGGTTGTCCCCAATCCACAGCACCTACTACCACCCCTTCAGTTGTCCATCATCGAGTCGAGGAGAAGAGCAGCCCTGTGAAGTTCCGCTGTGAGCGAGAGATCCTGGCCGACGCACTGGCCACGGCCGGACGTGCGGCCACGAATCGCACCGGCACCTTGCCGGTGCTCTCAGGTGTGCGCCTCGATGTCGCGGGTGACGAGCTCACGGTGACGGGCACCGATCTCGAGCTGACCATCCGTCTCACCGTTCCCGTGGGTGGTCAGATCGATGGGTCAGCGGTGGTTCCCGCCCGTCTCGTGGCCGACATCGTCAAGGCGTTGCCGTCGGGGGCCGTCGAGATGACCCTCGGCGACGACGACCTGGCCATCAGCGCCGGTCGCTCGCAGTTCTCGGTCCGTCCGCTCGCGCTGGCCGACTATCCGGCGCAGTCGGAACCCGATGTCGAACCGGTCACCCTGGCGAGCGATCAGGTGGCCGACGCGCTCCGGCAGGTGGTACGGGCGGCCAGCACCGACGATGCCCGCGCCGTGCTCACCGGAGTTCTGCTCGCATCCGAGGACACGGGCGTCAAGATGGTGGCCACCGACTCGTATCGCCTGGCCGTGCGCGATCTCCCGCCCACCTCGATGCTCGAGACCGGTCAGAAGGTGCTCATCCCGGGCCGGGCCCTGGCCGAGTTGCAGCGACTGCTGTCGGGGGGTCACGAGCTCCAGGTACGTCTCGGCACGCGTGAAGCCGTGTTCGAGGCCGGCACCACCCGTCTCACGACCCGTTTGATCGAAGGCGAGTACCCGAACTACCGCAATCTGCTCCCACCGTCGTATCCCAACGTGCTCACGGTCGGGCGTGAGGCCCTGCTCGATGCGCTGCGACGCGTGAAGATCGTCGCTCAGGCCCAAGACGCCACGCCGGTCAGGTTGGTGCTCGGTGGTGACACCCTGCAGATCACCGCGATCACGCAGGATGTCGGCAACGCCACCGAGGAGATCGACGCCAGCTACGAGGGCAGCGAGATGACCGTCGCGTTCAACCCCGACTACCTGGCTGCGGGTGTCGAGGCGGTCGAGGGCGACGAGGTCCTGTTGTCGACCATCGATCCGATGAAGCCCGCCATCCTGCGGGGTCAGGGGCACGACGAGTACCTCTACCTGCTGATGCCGGTCCGCGTCCCCTGACCGTGGCGCCCAGCCCGAGCACGTGATCGCGTGATCGTCGACCGGCTGTCCCTGCTCGACTTCCGGAACTACCAGGCCAGCACGTTCGAGCTCACCGACGGCGTCACGGCCGTCCTGGGTGACAACGGCCAGGGCAAGACGAATTTCGCCGAGGCACTCGCCTACCTCGCCACGTTGAGCAGCTTCCGCGGTGCTCCCTCGGAGGCCCTCGTCCGCGCCGGGGCCGACATGGCGGTGGTACGCGCCGAGCTGCACGACGAGGTCGGCCGTGAGTCGCTGGTCGAGGCCGAGATCACGGTGGTGGGCCGCAATCGGGTGCAGGTGAACCGACAGCGGCTCCCGCGCGTGCGTGATCTGCTGGGAGTGGTGCGGGTGTCGGTGTTCTCGCCGGACGATCTCGTGGCCGTGAAGGGCGGACCATCGGAGCGCAGACGGCTGCTCGACGACGCGCTGGTCGCGCTCGCCACGAAGTACGACGCACTCCGCCTCGAGCTCGATCGGGTGGTCCGACAGCGGAACACCCTGCTCAAGCAGGCAGGGGGACGCGCCACCGATGAGGTGACCGCGACCCTCGACGTCTGGGATGCGAGGTTCGTCGACGTGGGCGAGCGGTTCGGCCTCGCCCGGGCCACGTTGGTGGAGCGGTGCGGACCAGCGGTGTCGGAGGCGTACGAGCAGCTTGCCGGGCGCCCCACCACCACGGAACTCGTCTACGAACCACCCTGGCGGGTGACCGGGTTGGCCGAGGCACTCGCCGTGGCGCGTCCCGACGATCTCCGTCGCGGCGTCTCCACCGTGGGGCCGCACCGTGACGATCTGGTGCTGCGGTTGTCGGGACTGCCTGCTCGCACGCATGCGTCGCAGGGTGAGCAGCGCACGCTCGCATTGGCGCTCCGGCTCGCCATCCACCGTCTGGTGGCCGAACGCACGGGGTCGACACCGGTACTGGTGCTCGACGACGTGTTGTCGGAACTCGACCCCGGCCGGGCCGAGGCGCTGCTGGCGAACCTCCCGGTCGGCCAGATCGTGATCACGAGTGCCGGACCGCTCCCGGCGGCGGCGGCGCCCGATCGGGTGCTCCGTATCCGTGAGGGTGCGGTCGAGACGTGACACTCCGGACCGGGGGAGGCCCGGGTGCAGACAGGGTGCGACGGTGGTGCCGACCCGGTCGACGTGGTACACCGGACACCGTGACCATGCTGCACATCTCGAGGTCGGAGCGCCGTGTCCGACCGTGATCCGGTGTCGTTGACGGCCTCGCTCGACGAGGTGATGCGGTCGCTGCGTGGCGCCGACCGCCGTGAGGTCGGTGGGCTGTTCGGTCGGTGGGAGGAGGTCGTGGGGGCACAGATCGCGGCGCACGTCCGACCCGTCCGTCTCGACGACGGCGTGCTGCTGGTCGAGGTGGTCGAGCCGGCGTGGGCCACGCAGGTGACGTTCCTGTCGGCGGGCCTGCGCGAGCGACTCGCCACCGAGATCGGGGTCACGGTCGAGCGGATCGAAGTGCGGGTCGCGGGCCGCGCCGTGGTCCGCACCGAGGGTCGGGCGAAGCCCCGTGGTCGCGACACCCCCCTGGTAGACTGAGGACCATCGCGAACCACCGTGTTCGCCGTCGTGAACACGTGCTCGAGATCATTCGCGTCACCGTGTTCGACGCCCCGATCCGACGCCGCCACCGCCCGGCGAGAACGACAGAGGTACGAGTGTCGACCGACACCCCGAACAGCACCGCAGCGAGCACCACCGACGGGGCTCCCGCCGCCGCCCAGAAGTCCGCCACCGGCCAGTACGACGCCAAGGACATCCAGGTCCTCGAGGGCCTCGACCCGGTTCGCAAGCGGCCAGGTATGTACATCGGCTCCACCGGTCTGCAGGGGCTGCACCACCTGATCTGGGAGGTGGTCGACAACTCCGTCGACGAGGCCATGGCGGGCTACTGCAGCCGCATCACGGTCACGCTGCTGGCGAATGGCGGGTGCCGGGTGGACGACGATGGCCGTGGCATCCCGGTCGATCCGTTCACCAGCGGTCCGCACAAGGGCAAGAGCGCGGTCGAGGTGGTGCTCACCGTGCTGCACGCCGGTGGCAAGTTCGGCGGCGAGGGGTACAAGGTCTCCGGTGGTCTGCACGGCGTGGGCGTGAGCGTGGTGAACGCACTGTCCGAGCGCCTCCTCGTCGAGATCGACCGGAACGGCACCCGCTACCACCAGGAGTACGCCAAGGGCGGCAAGCCCCAGGGCAAGCTCGCCCCCGTCGGCCCCACCCCGGCACGCGGTCGCACCAGCGGCACGTCCATCACGTTCTGGCCCGACCCCACCGTGTTCGTGGCCGAGGGCACCGACTTCGTGTCGCGCACCGTCCTCGAGCGGTTGCAGACGATGGCGTTCCTGAACAAGGGCCTCGAGATCGTGTTCGTCGACGAGCGCGCCGAGCGCGAACAGACGGTCACGTTCCAGTACAAGGGTGGCCTGGTCGACTTCGTCAAGCATCTCAACGCCTCGAAGGACCCGCTGTTCTCCAAGGTCTGTCAGTACGAGGACGAAGACGACGGCGACGGCCACACCCTCGACATCGCGATCCAGTGGAACACCGGGTACCACGAGGGCATCCACGGCTACGCCAACAACATCTCCACCATCGAGGGTGGCATGCACGTCGAGGGCTTCAAGACGGCCCTCACCACGGTGGTCAACAAGTACGCGCGGTCGAAGAACCTCCTGAAGGAGAAGGACCCCAACCTCACGGGTGAGGACATCCGCGAGGGCATCACCGCGATCATCTCGGTGAAGCTCCGCGAGCCGCAGTTCGAGGGTCAGACCAAGGCCAAGCTCGGCAACGTCTCGATGCGCTCGTTCGTGCAGAAGGTCACCAACGAGCGGCTCAACGAGTGGCTCGAGGAGAACCCCACCGAAGCCAACAAGGTCGTCAAGAAGGGTCTCGCCGCCGCGCAGGCCCGCGTGGCCGCCAAGAACGCCCGCAACGCGATCCGCCGCAAGACGGCGCTGTCGGGTGCCGGTATGCCCGACAAGCTGAAGGACTGCTCCAGCCGCGACGCGTCCGAGAGCGAGCTGTTCATCGTCGAGGGTGACTCCGCCGGTGGCACGGCGGTCGACGCCCGCTCGCCGCGCACCCAGGCGATCCTGCCGATCCGCGGCAAGATCCTGAACGTCGAGCGCGCCCGCATCGACAAGATGCTCAAGAACAACGAGATCCAGGCGCTCATCACCGCCATCGGCGCCGGCGTGGGCGACGAGTTCGACGTCACCAAGTGCCGCTACCACAAGGTGATCGCGCTGTGCGACGCCGATGTCGACGGCAGCCACATCCGCACCCTGCTGCTCACGTTCTTCTTCCGCCAGATGCGCGAGATGGTCGAGGCGGGCTACGTCTACATCGCCCAGCCGCCGCTGTACTCCACCGAGGTCGGCAAGGAGAAGGTGTACCTGAAAGACGAGGTGGCCCGGGCGGCGTTCATGCTGCAGCGCCCGAACCACAAAAAGGAGTTCCAGCGCCTGAAGGGTCTGGGCGAGATGGACTGGCAGGAGCTGCGCTCCACCACGATGGATCCCGGTACCCGCACGCTGTTGCAGGTCAACGTCGAGGAGGCCGCCGAGGCCGATCAGATCATGAGCGTGTTGATGGGTGACGACGTCGAGAGCCGGCGCAACTTCATCACCACCAACGCCCGCGACGTCCGCAACCTCGATTTCTGACCCCGATCTCTGACCCGGAGCCCCACGATGTCCGACGACACCACCCCCCCAGACGCCCCCGACACCGCCACTGACGGCGGCGACGGCGAGCCGCCCACCACCGACGACCTGGTGGCCATCCCCGAAGATCCGATCCAGCCGATCCAGCTCCAGGACGAGATGGAGAACTCGTTCCTCGAGTACGCCATGTCGGTCATCATGTCGCGGGCCCTGCCCGACGTGCGCGACGGCCTCAAGCCCGTGCACCGCCGGATCATCTGGGACATGGAGCAGCAGGGTTTCCGCCCCGACCGGCCGTTCGTGAAGTGCGCCCGAGTCTCGGGCGACACGATGGCGCGCTACCACCCCCACGGCGACAGCGCCATCTACGACGCCCTCGTGCGCATGGCCCAGCCGTTCTCACTGCGCCACCCCCTGATCGACTTCCACGGCAACTACGGATCCCCGGACTTCGGCCCGGCTGCTTCGCGCTACTGCGTCACGGGTGACACACGCGTGCGCCTGGCCGATGGCTCGAGTGTGGCGATCGCCGAACTCGTCGATGCTCGCGCCGACTCCGAGCGTGATCTCGACGTGGAGGTTCTCGATCGTGACGGCAAGGCGGTCCGCGCATCGAAGGGCTTCAACTCCGGTGTGCATCCCACCAAGCGAATCGCCACCGCGAGCGGGTTCGAGCTCCGAGGGAGCCACAACCACCTGGTTCTGTGCCTGGTCCCCGTGGCTGGGGTTCCCATGTTCCAGTGGCTCCAGCTCGACGAGATCACACCGGGAACAGTGGTGTGTCTCGCACGCAACGCGTGGAAGCAGATCGTGCCGACGTCGCGCGAGTACGACCTCGGGATCCTCTGTGGTGCATGGGTCAGCGAAGGCTGGGCCTCCGAAGAACGTGCGGGATTCAACAACACCGATCGGTCGTTCTTCGACGAGGTGCTCCACGCCTACGATTCGATCGTCGGCGGCGCCCGGTACGTGTCTGCACGCGAGACGCGTCGTGATCGCAAGCGCATCCACGAACTCGACATCCACAACCTCTCGGCATTGCGCGAGAGCCCGCTGGCGGAGTTGATCGGGAAGCGTTCGATCGACAAGTTCGTGCCTGAAGCGGTCTGGAAGGGCGGGTGGGGTGTCAAGCGGGCGTTCCTCATGGCGTGCTTCGAGGGCGACGGTGGTCCTCGTGTCGCACCCACCGGCTTCACCATCCAGTACACGACCTACAGTGCCCGCCTCGCGCGTGACCTCCAGGAGCTCCTCGCCGAGTTCGGTGTGATCGCCACGCACAAGCGGTACGAGAAGGCCTCCGGGTCGCTCGAGCATCGGCTCATCGTCTCGGGGCTCCGTAACGTGCGGGCATTCGCCGAGCGCATCGGCTTCATGGCCAGCAAGCAGGCCAAGCTCGACGAACTGGTCACCAGGGCCCCGGTTCGGCCGCACCGATTGAGCCAGGATCGGGTGCCGTTCGTGGCCGACTTCGTCCGGAGCGAACTTCCCTTCGATACCCGGGGTTCCGGTCGCAAGTGGTTGACCCAACACAACTTCGACCGCGTCGAACGGTGGGAGAGCCAGCGGCTCCGAATCATCGATCGCATCAAGGACGACGAGATCCTGCGAACGATCCTGCCGATCATGGACTCCGGGTACCGGTTCGAAGAGATCACGTCGGTGATCGACGATGAGCCCGCCGAGGTGTACTCGATCAGGGTCGACAGCGATGACCACTCGTTCCTCGCGGGTGGCTTCGTGAACCACAACACCGAGTGCCGACTGCACCCGTTGGCGATGCAGCTGCTGGCCGACATCGACGAAGACACCGTCGACATGATCCCGAACTACGACGGCAGCACCGAGCAGCCGGCGGTGCTCCCGGCACGGTTCCCCAACCTGTTGGTCAACGGCAGCCAGGGCATCGCCGTCGGTATGGCCACGAACATCCCGCCGCACAACCTCGGTGAGGTGATCGACGCCACGATCCACCTGCTCGGCAACCCCGATGCCACCTCCGACGAGCTGATGGAGTTCGTGAAGGGTCCCGACTTCCCCACGGGTGCCAGCATCCTCGGTCGCGCCGGCATCATCGACGCCTACCGCACCGGGCGGGGCAGCGTGAAGATGCGCGCCACCGCCGCCATCGAAGAGGGCAAGACCGGCCGCATGGAGATCATCGTCTCCGAGCTGCCGTACCAGGCCAGCTGCTCCGCCATCGCCGCTCGCATCCAGGAGTTGGTCGACGCGGGTGACCTCGAGGGCATCTCCGACGTGAACGACAACTCCTCGGGTGGCGAGACCAACCTGATCATCCAGCTCAAGCGCGACGCCAACGCGAACGTGGTGCTCAACAAGCTGTTCAAGCTCACCCAGCTGCAGTCGACGTTCTCGATCAACATGGTCGCCCTGGTCGACGGGGTTCCCCGCACGATCAACCTGCGCGACGCCATCGTGGGCTACGTGGCCCACCAGATCGAGGTCATCACGCGGCGGTCGGAGTTCCGGCTCCGCAAGGCCCGCGACCGCGAGCACATCCTCGAGGGCCGTATCAAAGCCCTCAACGTGATCGACGAGATCATCGCACTCATCCGGGCCAGCGACGACGCCAACACCGCGAAGACCGCGCTCATGGCCGAGCCGTTCGAGTTCAGCGAGCGCCAGGCGGTCGACATCCTCGACATGCAGCTGCGTCAGCTCACCCGCCTGTCGCGGATCGACCTCGAGACCGATCTCGAAGACGTTCGCACCCGCATCACCGGGCTCGAGGCGATCCTCGCCGACGACGTGCTGCTGCGCGGCGTGATCCGCGACGAGATGCTCGCCATCCGCGACGAGTTCGCGAACCCCCGTGTCTGTGCGATCAAGCTCGACGACGGTGAGATGTCGATCGAAGACCTGGTCGACGACAAAGAGCTCGTGGTCGTGATGACCGAGGCCCAGTACGTGAAGTCGGTGCCGGCGGGGTCGTTCAAGACCCAGGCGCGCGGTGGTCGCGGCGTGAGCGGCGGCAAGCTCAAGGCCGACGACATCGTCCGGCACGTGATCTTCACCACCGCACACGCCCATCTGCTGTTCTTCTCCAACCGCGGCCGGGTGTACCGCCTGCGGGCGATGGACATCCCCGAGCGCGAGCGTCAGGCCAAGGGCATGCCGATCGTCAACCTCCTCCCACTCCAGGCCGGCGAGACCATCCAGGCGATCATCGACACCCGCGACTTCGCCGGTGAGCGGTTCTTGTTCTTCGCCACCCGCAAGGGCACCGTGAAGAAGACGGCGTTCGACGCCTACGACTCGAGCCGACGCGACGGTCTCATCGCGATCAACCTCAACGGCGACGATGAGCTGGTGCGTGTGATCGAGACCGGCGGCGACGACGACATCTTCATGGTGAGCCGCAAGGGATCGACCATCCGTTTCTCCGAGAACGCGGTTCGGGCCATGGGTCGAGCGGCGGCCGGGGTGCGTGGGATGAAGTTGCGCGCCGGCGACGAGGTCGTGTCGGTCGACGTGGCCCGCGACGACACCGCCATCTTGATGATCACCTCGGCCGGGTACGGCAAGCGCACCCAGCTCGACAAGTTCAACCGTCAGGGCCGCGGTGGCCAGGGCGTGATCGGTATCCGCCTCACCGGCAAGAAGGGTGAGGTGGTGGCCGCGTTCATGGTCGGCCTCGACGACGACATCGTGGCGGTGTCGTCGGGTGGGGTCACCATCAGGATGGGTGTGCGCTCGATCTCGTCGCAGGGTCGCGACGCGACCGGCGTACGCATCATGAACCTCGACGACGGCCAGACGGTCGCGTCGGTGGCGCCGATCCTGTCGGTCGACGCCGAGATCGCCGACGACTGAGCCGGTGCGCGGCAGGCGTCCCCACGTCCGTGACCGCGGCGCGGTCGCGCTCCTCGTGTTGCTGGTGACGCTCGCCGTCTCCGGTCTGGCACTGGCGGCCACCGTGCTGACGTCGGAGGTACTCATCGATGGCGGTCGGGCCCGCACGGCAGCCGACGCAGTGGCGTTGGCCGGTGTGCTCCAGGGTCGCCCGGCGGCCGAGCGGATCGCCAGCGACAACGGCGCAGTGATCGTGTCGTGGCGGTCGATCGTGCTCGGCCCCGGCGACCCGCCACCGGTCGAGGTCACGGTCGAGGTGCGGGTCGGGAGCACCGTCGCGAGCGCACGCGCCACGAACGGGCCCTGACCCAGGCGTACACTCATCGGGGTGAGTCCGACAGATCGCCCATCGGCGAGCCGGAGTGGCACGACCACCGCCGAGGGTGCGCCCCGAACCGCATCCGACCGCCGTGGTACTGACGGTCGCACCGGCGATCCCACGCCGTCGGGCCCGTTCGAGCTCCCCGAGATCGTGCCGGCCACGCTCGACGAACCCGAGAAGGCGGTGGCGCCCATCGATGCCGACGCCACCGACCGCTGGGTCGAGTCGGGCGCCGCGCCGATCGTGGTGGGTGCCCCCACAGGGGCGTCGGCACCGCTGCGCGTTCGTGGCCGTCGGCCACGGGTTCGCAAGGTCACCCGCGTGGTCCGCCACGTCGATCCCTGGAGCACGTTCAAGGTTGCGTCGATCTTCTCGCTGGTGCTCTACGGCGTGCTGCTCACCTCGGGGGTGTTGCTCTGGAACGTGGCGTCGAACACCGGCACCGTCGAGAACGTCGAACGCTGGTTCACCCAGTTCGGTTGGGAGAGCTTCGAGCTCGACGGCGGCGAGATCTACCGCAACGCCTGGGTGGCGGGTCTGTTCGCCGCGGTGGCCCTCACCGGTTTCGCCGTGTTGCTCGCGACGCTGTTCAACCTCGTGAGCGACATGGTCGGTGGCGTCAGGGTCACCGTGCTCGAAGAGGAGGTGGTCGAGCGAACCACCAATCCGAGTCGTCGCTACGTGGTTCGACGTCTCCCCAACGAGACCACCACCCCGACGAATTCGTCGCCGGGCGCCGGCTCATCCGCTGTCGCCCCCACCGAGTGGCGGGTGGACGACGGTGCACCGGCCGATCCCGCCCGGCCGTGGCGCACGGGCCGTCAACGTTCCACCGTGAGCACTGCCCGTCCGGACGACACCTGAACGGCTCGCTCCCTGGTCGCCGGTGGCTCCACGGTTGAGGATTCCCCGTCGGGACCGATAGCCTCGCAGTCCTGCCGGGGCTATAGCTCAGTCGGTTAGAGCGCATCCCTGATAAGGATGAGGTCCCTGGTTCGATTCCAGGTAGCCCCACTGCAACACCCCAGGTCAACGAGTCACGAGGCCCCCGATCGGGGGCCTCTCCCATGTCCAGGTCCGTGGCAGGTCTTCGCTGTCGCTGACACAGGCCGAGGCGTGCCGGACCCTCCAGGCGGCTACCGGTTGCTGACCCGCGCGGTGGTTGAACACCCGGGTGGGTTGTCGAGGGTGGAGGTCCCGCGGGTTGGAGACCGCCTCCTCGCCGAGAACGTGACATAGGGCCCTTCCCCCGCTGACCGAGAGGTGATCTTGTACGCCCATGCAGATCGACGCCCCAGGTACCACGCGAGACAGCAACGGTACGACCAAGTTGACCGACGAGGAGAAGATCGTCGGTCGTACGTTGAAGTCGGCGGTGACCCTGACCGAGGACGAGCTCGCCTCCGTCAACTCCCGGCCGGGTCTCGTGCAGTTGCTGTCCAGCAAGAACGTGGACGTCCGCAAAGCGCTGGTCAAGCTGCGCTACGAGCAGGAGTTGCAGCGACTCCAGGTCGAGCTCGTCCAACTGCAGCGCGATGTCCAGATCAACGGGCGTCGGGTCGCCATCCTCTTCGAAGGTCGCGACGCCGCCGGCAAGGGCGGGACGATCCGGCGGTTCATGGAGCATCTCAATCCGCGTACCGCCAAGATCGCTGCGCTGGCCGCACCCACCGAGGTGGAGAAGGGCCAGTGGTACTTCCAGCGATACCAGAGCCATCTGCCGAACCCCGGGGAGATCGTGTTCTTCGATCGCAGTTGGTACAACCGGGCGGTGGTCGAGCCGGTGATGGGCTTCTGCACCAACCGTCAGTACGAGGTGTTCATGAAGCAGGCTCCCGAATTCGAGCACATGCTCTACGAAGACGGGCTCGAGTTGATCAAGTTCTGGTTCTCGATCTCCAAAGAGGTTCAGTCCGAGCGATTCGATTCGCGTCATCACGATCCGCTGAAGCAGTGGAAGCTGAGCCCGGTGGACGCCGAGGCGCAGGAGCGGTGGGACATCTACACGAAGTACAAAGAGGAGATGTTCTCCAAGACCCACACCTCGTACAGCCCGTGGATCATCGTCCGGGCCAACGACAAGAAGAAGGCCCGTCTGGAGAGCATGCGGTACGTGCTGAACCAGCTGAACTACGCCGGCAAGGACGAAGCGTGCACGAAACTGCAGCCTGACCCCGAAGTGGTCCTCCGTTATCACCGGTCGAGCGCCAGCCTCGACTAGGCGACTTTCGCCGCTGGCAGTCCTGCACCGATCGCCTGGAGAACCACCGTGCTTCCTCCACCAAGAGACACCGGCCGACCCGATGCGTTCGACATCGTACGCTGTCCTGCCTCCACCGCAGAACAGGCGTGCGGACTCGTGCCCTCGGACGACCCGGTCACGCGACAGCAGCATCAGGTCACCGTGAGAATCCGGGGTACGTACAATGGGTCGCGTCCGTCGAGGAGGCGTCATGCAGGTCATCACCATCGAGACACCGTCACTCGGAGATCGGTCCTACATCGTTCACGACGGCTCCGTTGCGCTGGTCATCGACCCGCAGCGCGACATCGAACGGGTCATGGATGCTGCGAGCGACGCTGGAGTCCGGATCACCCACGTCGCCGAGACGCACGTCCACAACGACTACGTCAGCGGGGGTCTCTCACTGGCACGTGTCACCGATGCGACGTACCTGCACGCCGGTGACGAGCCGTTGCGGTTCGACTACCACGCCGTTCACGACGGTGACACGATCCAGGTCGGTGAGATGCGCGTCGAGGTTCGCCACACGCCCGGACACACACCACATCACCTCTCCTACATCGTCACGACCCACGGCGAGGCGCCTGCAGCGTTCACCGGTGGATCGATGCTGTACGGCACCGTCGGCCGGACCGACCTGATCTCGCCGGAATCCACCGACGAGCTGACCCACGCCCAGTACCGCTCGGTCCACGCACTCGCAGACTCCCTCCCTGACGAGACGCGCATCTACCCGACCCACGGATTCGGCAGCTTCTGCGCGTCCGCGTCCAGCGACGAGGAGTCCGACGGCACGCTCGGCACGGAACGAACTGCGAACATCGCGCTCACCGCGAGTGACGAGGACCGATTCGTCGAGCGCCTCACCGCCGGACTCGATGCGTTCCCGAAGTACTACGCCCAGATGGGTCCGATCAACACCGCCGGAGCGACCGCGATCGACCTGTCGCCACCCGCCGACGTCGATCCGGTCGAACTCGCCCGGCGGATCCATCGCGGCGAGTGGGTGGTCGACCTCCGGCCACGACGCGAGTTCGCCCGCGCCCACATCTCGGGCACGATCGGCATCGAACTGGCCGACGGATTCTCCACCTACCTCGGTTGGCTCCTGCCCTGGGGCATGCCCGTCACCCTGCTCGCCGACAGTCGCGAGGAGATCACCGAAGCCCAGTACCAACTCGCACGCATCGGCATCGACCGTCCCACCGGGGCGGCCGACGGTGGCATCGACAGCTGGTCCCCCGATGCCGACCGCAGCACCTACCCGACCACCACGTTCGCCGAGATGCGCGACATCGAGCAACCGGCGGTCCTCGATACTCGCCGCGACGGTGAACACCGCAGTCGCCACATCGAGGGTTCGACCCACATCCCGTTGCACGAACTGCTCGGCCGCCTCGACGACGTCCCCGCCGGACGCGTCCACGTGCACTGCCACAGCGGCTACCGAGCCAGCATCGCGGCATCGCTTCTCGACCGATCCGGTCACGACGTCGTACTCGTCGACGACGACTTCGACAACGCCGCCGACTCGGGCCTCACCCTCACCGACCCCGGCTGACCCCGACGTCCGGCGGGCCCCGGTACGATCGGCGCCGTGAAGCTGATCCGCCGGGCACTGGGAGCGCTGGCCCTGGCATGCCTGTTCGCCGCCGGCCTCCGGGTGCGTGGGAAGGGTGGCACCCCTCCGCAGCACGGCGGATGGAAGCAGCTCGATCTCCCCGCTGATCCCACATGACCCCTCCCGCTGACCGGTCGGTGGTGGTGGTGGGTTCCGGCATCGTGGGGTCTCGGGTGCAACGTCTTCTCGGCGGCACGCTTCCCGTGACCGTTCGGCCGTGGTCCGATCTGGCGGAGCCCTCGTTCTCGCTGGCCGATCACGCGGGACCCGGTCGGGTGATCGTGCTCGCCACGGGTGGGCCCCACTCGCCGGTGGCGGCCCGGCTCGCGACGACGGGTGCGTCGGTCGTCTCGGTGTCGGACGGTCTCGGTGACGTCAGCGAGCTGCTGGAGCTCGATGACGCCTTCACGGCGGCCGACGCCACGCTCGTGGTCGGCGCGGCCATGGCGCCGGGGTTGTCAGGGCTGTTGGCCCAGTACCTGGTGACACGGCTCCACCAGAGCGACGAGATCCACGTGGCAGTGCACGCCACGGCCGGTCCGCAGTGCGCCCGCCAGCACCACCGGGCACTGGCCGGACGAGCGGTGGGCTGGCACGACGGGATCTGGATCGAACGACCCGCCGGGAGCGGTCGTGAGTTGGCATGGTTCCCGGAGCCGGTGGGCGCACGCGACTGCTACCGCGCCGAGATCCCCGACCCACTCCTGCTGCACCGCACCCACCCTGATGTCGGTCGGATCAGCGCCAGGCTGTCAGCCACGAGGCGCGACCGGCTCACCGCCCGGCTCCCGATGTTGCGACCGCCCCACCCCGAGGGCGGTGTCGGTGCGTTGCGCATCGAGGTGCGTGGTGCCGACCAGTACGGTGCGCGCCAGGTGGCGATCGCTGGTGTCGCCGAGTTCGTCGGGGCCGCCGCTGGAGCGATGGCAGCGGTGATGGCCGAGGCGATCCACCTGGGTGAGTTCCCGGCCGGTGTGGTGGTCACCAGCGATCCGACGCTCGACACGAACGCGCTCCTCGACCGAGTCCGGGCGCGCGGTGTCCGCCTCCAGGAGTTCACCGGAGTCCCCCAACATGTCTGATCCCGATCAGATCGAGGCGGATCTCCCCGACCTCGATTTCCCCGATCCCATCGAGATGTCGTTCGTCCTGCCGTGGCTGCCCGAGGCCCGGCTCGTGCAGGTGCCCGGTCGTGGCGAGTTCTTCGTGCGGGTCCACCGACACGAGGATCCCTCGGCACCGACCCTGGCGCTGTTCCACGGCTGGACGGCATCGGCCGACCTCCAGTTCTTCACCGCCTATCGGGCGTTGGCGGAGCGGTACTCGTTCGTCGCCATCGACCACCGGGGCCACGGTCGTGGTCTGCGGACCCTCGACCCGTTCGAGCTCGAGGACGCCGCCGACGACATGGCGGCGGTGCTCCACGAGCTCGGCGTACACCGAGTGGTGACCCTCGGCTACTCGATGGGTGGACCGATCTCGATGTTGTTCACCCGCCGGCACCCGCACCTGGTCGAGGCGCTCGTGGCCCAGGCGACGGCGCTCGAGTGGCGGGCGTCGTTGCGTGAGCGACTCACGTGGATGGGTCTGCCCGTGGTGGGCGCCGTGCTCAGGTCGTGGGCCTATCCCCGATACCTGCGCCGCGCCATCGCCCGGGTGATACCGGTCGGCCACGAGCTCGAGGCCTACCTGCCGTGGATCCTCGGCGAGATGCAGCGGGGTGCGTCGCAGGCGATCGTCGAGGCGGGCCGCTGTCTGAGCCGGTACGACGCCCGAGAGTGGGGGTCCGATCTCGGTGTGCCCGCAGGGGTGCTCGTGACGACCCGCGACCGGCTGGTGCCACCGCGCAAGCAACGCCGGCTGGCCGTGTCACTCTCGGCCGTCGTCCATGAGCTCGACGCCGACCATCTGTGCACGATGGCCCAACCGGCGGGCTACATCGACGCGACCCTCGCGCTGCTCGACGAGGTGCTGGCTCTGCCCACCTGTACGAGCGTGTCGCTGTAGGCGACGCCGCCACCCCAGTCGGTGAGCGTGTCGTTGGTGAGGCTGTTGGCCACCCGGCCATCGGGGTGGTGCTGCATCCACCAACCGAACGGGATCGCCACCACACCCGGCCGGAGCCGGTCGGAGATGCGCACGGGCAGGTCTGCCGATGCCCGGTCGTTCCAGACCCTGGCGGTGTCGCCGTCGGTGAGCCCGCGTGCGGTCGCGTCGGTGGGGTCGATCTCGACGAAGGGTCCGCCCTCGGGTCCGCCGTGCCTCGGGAGCTGCGGATAGCTCGAGTTCAAGAAGCGTGTGTGGTGCTTCGGCGTCAGGAGTTGCAGCGGGTACCGCTCGTAGAGATCGGGGGAACCTCCCGGACCCTCGTTCGGCGCGACGTAGGTCGGCACGGTGGGTTGGCCCATCGCCGCGAGACGTGGGTTGACGAGCTCGACGCGTCCGGACGGGGTCGGGAACCCGCCGTCGGCCCACGGCCGTCCGTGGTCGGGGTAGGGCACCTTCATCCAGCCGTCGCGTCGGAGCGCCTCGAGGTCGACGCTGGGCAGGGCGTCGCGTAGCACCGTGAGGTCGTCGTCGAACAGGCTCGGCTCGGTGAGACCCATGGCGGTCGCGAGCCGGCGGAACAGCTCGGTGTTGCTGACGCATTCGCCCACGGGCGGTATGGCCGCCTCGTTCCAGCCCATCCAGAGGTGACCCCACGCCAGCACCACATCGGAGGTCTCGATCTGGGTGGTGGCGGGCAACACGATGTCGGCATACCTGGCCGTGTCGGTGAGGAACTGCTCGTGCACCACGGTGAACAGGTCGTCACGTTCGAGACCACGTCGGGTCAGCTCGGCGTTGGGAACGACCACCAGCGGGTTCGAGTTCCACACGATCAGGGCGTGCACGGGGTGCTCGTCGTCGGTCAGGGCTTCACCCAACCGACTCATGTTGATCCAGCGAGGTGAGCGCCCGTCGAGCAGGTCGGGACGATGGAGGGCATGGTCGTCCACGAGGAGGTCCTGCCACGAACCCACGCTGCGGGCGAGGCCGCCGCCACGATCGCGCCAGGCGCCCACGAGCGCCGGGAGGCACGCGAGCGTCCGGTGGAACATGGCGCCGTTCTCGTGGTGCTCGGCGCCGATCAGCGTTCGGATCACCGCCGGTCGGATGGTGCCGTAGTCGTGGGCGAGCGCCTCGATCTCGTGGGCGTCCACACCGGTGATGTCGGCGGCGCGCCCGGGGGTCCAGTCGGCCACGTGGTCGCACAGCTCACCGAAGCCGATGGTGTGGTCGCGTACCCAGTCGCGGTCGACGAGGTCGTCACGCACGAGTACGTGCATCACGGCCAGCATGAGCGCGATGTCGGTGCCCGGCCGCGGCTGCAGGAACCGATCGCCCCGCTCGAGGTCGACGGCGTTGGCCGTCGCGGTGCGAATCGGGTCGATCACGACCAGCCGTGCCCCCCGGCCCCGGGCGGCCTCGATCGTGGGCCACAGGTGCCGGTTGGTGAGCCGGGTGTTGGTGGCCCACAGCACGATCAACCGGCTGTGCTCGATCTCGAGCGGGTCGAGGCCGAGCACCGAGCCGTTGGTCATCGACATCCCGGCGCCCACGGTGGGTCCGCACAGGGCGCGCACCAGACGGCTGGCGCCGAGGTGGTGGAAGAAGCGGCTGCTCAGACCCATCATCGCGAGCACACTCTGGTTGCCGGCGTCACTGAAGGGGAGCACGGCCTCGGCGCCGTGACGTTCGATCACGCCGTGCAGTCGGCCGGCGATCTCGGTGAGTGCCTCGTCCCACGTGATCCGCTCGAAGTCGCCGCTGCCGCGAGATCCCACCCGGCGGAGCGGGTGCAGCAGCCGGTCGGGGTCGTACACACGGTCGAGGAAGCGGTTGACCTTCGGACACAGCTCACCCCGGCTGTAGGGGTGATCGGGTCGACCGCGCAGCGAGACCGCCACCGGGCCCTGTTCGCCGTCGTCGACCGTGACCGTCCATCCGCACGAGTCGGGACAGTCGTGGTGGCAGGTGCCGTGCACGGTGGTCATGACCGCGAGCGTACGGGAGAGTTGTGCCGCCGGTCTCGGGAGATGCAGACTGTCCTCTTGACAACAACCGTACCCGTCATGCACTGTTAGGGTCGCTTAACACCACGACCCCGGAGACACCGATGACCCGAACCCCCCGATTGCTCGCCGCCCTCGCCGCCGGAGCCCTCCTGCTCGCCGCATGCGGTGGCGACGACGACGCTGCCGACACCACCGATGCGCCGGCCACCACCGAACCCGACGCGATGGGGCCGATCACGCTCTACTCCGGACGTGGTGAGGACCTCGTCCAACCGGTCATCGACGCGTTCGTGGCCGACACCGGCATCGAGGTCGAGGTGCGCTACGGCAACAGCTCCGAGATGCTCCTGCTGATCCAGGAAGAAGGCGCCAATTCGCCCGCCGACGTCTACTACTCCCAGGGCGCCGGCTTCCTCGGCATCCTGTCGGCCGACGGCGGGCTCGTCGAGCTCCCCGGCGATGTGCTCGACCGGGTGATCGACGACGGTTTGCGGTCGCCGGTCGGCGACTGGGTGGGCCTCACCGGCCGGGCCCGCACCGTGGTGTACAACACCGATCTGCTCACCGAGGCGGACATCCCCGACTCACTGCTCGACTTCACCGATCCGGCCTGGAGCGGTCGCATCGGCTACGCGCCCACCAACGCCTCGTTCCAGGACCACGTGACGGCGCTCCGGTTCCTCCTCGGTGAGGACGCCACTCGCGAATGGCTCGAGGGCATCATCGCCAACGACCCGATCGTGTACGAGAACAACGGTGCGATCCTCGAGGGCGTGGCCAACGCCGAGGTCGAGGTCGGCCTGACGAACCACTACTACCTGTACCGACTGCTGATCGAGGATCCCGATTTCCCGGTCGCCAACAAGTTCTACTCCGACGGCGATCCGGGTGCGCTCGTGAACATCGCTGGCGCCGGTGTCCTGGCCACGTCCGACGACCAGGACGCCGCCATCGAGCTGATCCGGTACCTGCTGTCGGTCGAGGCCCAGCAGATGTTCTCCTCGTCGAACTTCGAGCTCCCCGTGATCGCCGATGTCGACGTCGATCCGCAGCTCCCCACGATCGACTCGCTGGTGCTGCCGGCGTTCGACCTCAACCAGCTCCTCGACCTCGAGGGCACCGTCGACTTGTTGATCGAGGTCGGCGCCTTGTGACCTCGATCGCCCCCGACGTCGCCGAGACCCCGGTCCGCACCGATGCGGACCGGGGTCGGTCGCGTCCCAGTTCACGCGACCGCGTCTTCGACGCACCGCTGCTGCGTCTGCTGGCGCTGCTGGTCGGCCTCGGGGCCGCGCTGCCGTTCGGGTACCTCGTCTGGCGCACCAATGAGCTGGGGTGGGTCGAAGCATGGGAGATCGCCTCGTCGGAGCGCAGCCGCCGACTCCTGTGGTCCACGATCCGACTGGCGTTGTCGGTCACGGCGGCGTCGGTGGTCATCTCGGTGCCCATCGCCTGGCTCACCACCCGCACCGACCTCCCGTGGCGTCGCTTCTGGGTGGTGGTGACGGCCATGCCGCTCGCCGTGCCGACCTACGTGGGTTCGTGGGCGATGATCGGGGCGCTCGGGCCACGCGGCATGTTCCAGGGCTGGCTCGAACCGCTCGGCGTCACCCAGATCCCGTCGATCTACGGGTTCTGGGGGGCGTTCGTGGTGCTCACCCTGTTCTCCTATCCCTATGTGCTGCTGACGGTCCGTGCCGCCTATCGGCGACTCGATCCGAGCATGGAGGAGGCGAGCCGCACGCTCGGTCAGGGCTCGTTCACCACGTTCGTGCGGGTCGTGCTGCCCCAGCTCCGGCCCTCGATCGTGGCCGGATCACTGCTCGTGGCGCTCTACACGCTGTCGGACTTCGGCGCCGTGTCGATGCTGCGGTACGACACCTTCACCCGGGCCATCTACGTGCAGTACCGAGGGGCGCTCAACCGCAACTCGGCCGCGGTGCTCGGTCTCATGCTGGTGGTGCTCACCGTGATCGTGCTCGCCGCCGAACAGCGCTTCCGCGGCCGCGAGCAGCTGTACCGTCTCCACGGCGGTGGTGCTCGTACCCCGGCCGTGATCCAGCTCGGCCGCTGGCGCTGGGCCGCGACCGCAGCGCTCGGAGCGCTCGCCACGATGGCGCTGGTGGTGCCCCTCGGCGTGATCGCGTTCTGGATGCGGCGAGGAGCACTCGTGGGCGAGCCCGTGTGGCCCGACCTGTCGTTGATCACCAACAGCCTGTCGGCATCACTGCTCGGCGCGTTGTTCGGGGTGCTGGCGTCGTTGCCGGTGGCGGCGATGGTGGTGCGTCATCCGGGGTATCTCGCCCGCACCGTCGAGCGCCTCGCCTGGTCCGGCTACGCCCTGCCTGGCATCGTGGTCGCGCTGGCGCTCGTGTTCTTCGGCGCGCAACGAACGCCGTGGGCCTATCAGACGCTGGGGATGCTCGTGTTCGCGTACGTGATCCTGTTCCTGCCGCAGGCGGTGGGTGCGGTGCGGGCATCGATGCTGCAGGTGACACCGTCGGTCGAGGAGGCGTCGCGGGTGCTCGGAGCGAGCTCGACGGCCACGTTCCGGCGTGTCGTGCTGCCGATGAGCCGACCGGGCGTGGTCGCGGGTGGTGCGCTGGTCTTCCTCACCTGCATGAAGGAACTCCCGGCCACCCTGCTGCTCGCTCCCACCGGTTTCTCCACGCTCGCAACCCGAGTGTGGAATGCGACGGCCGAGGGGTTCATGGCTCGAGCTGCCGGTCCGGCGCTCGCGCTGGTGCTGCTGTCGTCGGTGCCGATGGCGGTGCTCGTCACGCGTGACGAGGTCCGGGGCAGTGGCCGGGCTCGTGGGAGCCAGGGATCGCCGCCGGTCGAGCTGGGCGCTGTCGGTCAGCCGACCGGGAAGCCGCTCGACGGCGAACCGTCGGAGCGAACCGTCACCGACTGACCGCGCTCGAACCGGGGGGCTCCGGTGGCGCGCACCCGGAAGCGGCGCCCGTCGGGGTAGGCCACGATCGACACGTGGTCGTGTCCGTAGTACTCGACCAGTTCGACCACTGCGTCGTGGCCGGGTTCGAGCACGAGGTGCTCGGGCCTGATGACCACGTCGACCGCTCCGGTGCGAGCCACGTCGAGGTTCACGCTGCCGATGAGCGTCGAGGCGCGGTGGCCGTGGGCATCGCCCTCCAGGAGGTTCGCCTCACCGACGAAGTCGGCCACCCACCGGCTCGCGGGAGTCTCGTAGATCGTGGCGGGGGTGGCGAGCTGTTCGATCACGCCGGCGTTCATCACGGCCACCCGGTCGCCCAGCACGAACGCCTCTTCTTGGTCGTGCGTGACGAACACGGTCGTGACGCCCAGCTCGGTGAGCAGCCGGTGCACCTCGGTGCGTACCTGGATCCGCAGGTTCGTGTCGAGGTTGGAGAAGGGTTCGTCCAGCAGGAGGGCACGCGGTCGTGGTGCGAGGGCGCGGGCGAGCGCCACCCGCTGCTGCTGGCCACCCGACAGCGTCGAGGGGTACCGGTCGCCCAGCCCGCCGAGACCCACCAGTTCGAGGGTCTCCTCGACGCGCCCCGATCGGCGATCGTCGCGGCCGAGGCCGTAGCCCACGTTCGCGCCCACGCTGAGGTGGGGGAACAGGGCCCAGTCCTGGAACACCATCCCGATACGGCGGTCTTCGGGGCGCACGTGGATGCCGGGTCCGCTCACGGTGGTGCCGTCGATGTCGATCCGACCACGGTCGATCCGCTCGAGTCCGGCGATCGAGCGCAGCAGCGTGGTCTTGCCGCAGCCGCTCGGACCGAGCAACGCCACCATCTCGCGCGGCTGGGCGTCGAGCGACACCGACCGCAGCACGTCCGGGCCGTCGAACCGCTTCACGACCGAGTCGATGGTGATGAGCCCGGCCGTCCGGTGACCACTGTCGCCGTCGCTCGGCGGACCCGCGGTGCCGGTCATGTGACCGTCCAGCTGGTGGGTCGTACTCATCACCGCTCAGGTTAGGGGCACCTTACGTCGATGTCCACCGCGCTCCAGCCACCCTGTAGCGTCCGGGCGATGCGCCGAGGTACTGGGATCGTCCGTAACTGGGCCCGTAACGAGGCCTGCGTGCCGGCCGGCATCCATCGACCCACCGATGTCCACGAGGTGGCCGGGATCGTCGGGGCCGCGAGTGCGGCGGGCCGGCGTGTGCGCGCCATCGGAGCGGGGCACTCGTTCACCCCGGCAGCGATGACCAACGGTGATCTCCTGTCGCTCGATCGGATGGACCGGGTCGTCAGCGTCGACCGGGCGACCGGACGGGTCACGGTACAGGCGGGCATCCGACTGCACGATCTGAACGATCGCCTCGCCGAGGTCGGTCTCGCGATGCCGAACCTCGGCGACATCGACGTGCAGTCGGTGGCGGGTGCCATCAGCACCGCCACGCACGGGACGGGGCTCGGCCTCGGCAACCTGGCCACCACGGTGGTCGGGATGGAGCTGGTGACGGGTTCGGGCGAGATCGTGCGGTGCGACGATTCGGCGGACGGCGATCGCGACCTGCTGCGGGTGGCCCGGGTCTCGCTGGGCGCGCTCGGGATCGTCACCGAGGTCACGCTCCAGTGCGTGCCGGCGTTCCGACTGCACGCGGTCGAGACCATCGAGGTGCTCGACGACGTCATGTCGGACGTCCACGCCTTCGCCGGCAGTGCCGACCACGCCGAGCTCTACTGGATGCCGGGCGCCCGACGGTGCCAGGTCAAGCGCAACCATCGCACCGACGAACCCGCCCGCCCGCAACCACGGCTCGCCTACGTGCGTGACAAGTGGATCGGCGAGAACCTCGGATTCGGACTCATCTGTCGTGCCGGTCGACGGTTCCCGTCGATGGCTCCCCGCGTCGCGAAGCTGGTCACCTCGTCGGCCGCCGAGCGCGATCTGATCGATCGGAGCGACCGCATCTTCGCCAGCCCGCGCCATGTGAAGTTCCTCGAGATGGAGTACGGCATCCCGGTGGAGGCGGTGCCCGAGGCCGTCGGCCGCATCCGCACGCTGGTCGGTGATCTGGCGTTCCCTCCGCTGTTCCCCATCGAGGTGCGGGTCTCGGCCGCCGACGACATCCCGCTGTCGACGGGGTACGGCCGCACCAACGGCTGGATCGCCGTGCACCAGTACCGGGGCGCGCCGTACGAGGCGTACTTCCAGGCCGTCGAGGCGATCATGGACGACTACGAGGGCCGTCCCCACTGGGGCAAGCTCCACTTCCAGTCGGTCGACACGCTGCGTCCCCGCTATCCGGAGTGGGAGGCGTTCACCGATCAGCGAGCCCGACTCGATCCCGACGGCACCTTCCGCAACCCCTACCTCGACCGCGTGCTCGGCCCCATCACCCCCTGAACTGTCTGTGGGGATCGGGTGGATGTGCGGGTTCGGCGCGGACGGTTCGGGGTGGGTGTCCTGAACTGTCTGTGGGGATCGGGTGGATGTGCGGGTTCGGCGCGGACGGTTCGGGGTGGGTGTCCTGAACTGTCTGTGGGGATCGGGTGGATGTGCGGGTTCGGCGCGGACGGTTCGGGGTGGGTGTCCTGAACTGTCTGTGGGGATCGGGTGGATGTGCGGGTTCGGCGCGGACGGTTCGGGGTGGGTCACGGCAGGTGGCGGGACATCCAGATGGAGTCGTCGGCGGTGAAGCCGTGGCGGACATAGAGGCGGCGGGCGCGCTCGTTGGCCCGTTCGGTCTCGAGGACCACCCGCTTCATGCCGTGGACCCGGCACTGCTCGAGGATCGCTCCGATCGCAGCGCTGCCCGTGCCACGACCGCGGGTTCGCACGTACAGCTCGTCCAGCACTGCTTCCGCGCCGCCGATCTCGACCGACCAGCTCCACGCCACCACGGCGTACCCGTCGACCACGTCCGGTGAGCCACCCCCGATGCAGTGCACGAGCCAGACGGCGCCGTGGCGATCGTCGGCCAGCAGCGGGGTGAAACCGTTCGCGGCCGTCTCGGGGTCGAACACGTGACCATCGGCGGCGCAGTACTCGGCGTTCAGCGCGATGAGCAACTCGAGGTCGTCCGGCCCGGCGCGCACGATCACGGCGGGCCTCGCCCCCTCGACGGGATCGAGCGCCCCGTCGATGGTCACTCGCCGGACCGACCGCCGGTACGGCGTGAGACGTCGGCGGCCACCGCGCCGTAGCGCTCGTACCGTTCGGGTGTCTCGAACGCCGGGTTGTAGAGCACCAGTCGCGTGGCGAGGTCGGTGTAGGTCTCGATCAGGAGATCGGCGAGATGATCCCATGACGCCTCGGTACAGAAGACGGCGAGGTGCTCATCGGTGATCTCGGCCGCCATGGCCGCCAGGTCTCCGGCCTTCTGGTGAACCCGGATGCGTTCGGTGGTGCCCTCGAACCCGGCGTCGTCCCAGATGAACGCGTAGTTGGGCGTCGATCCGTAGAACGACAACGTCTGTCGTGCCCGGTCGCGGGCGGCGGCGATCTCGGCATCGGTGTCACCGACGATGGTGGTGACGGGCACGATGAGCGCGACGTCGTGGATCGTCCGTCCGGCACGCTGGGCGCCCGCGGCGATCGACGGGAGCGCGGTGCGGCGGAGATACCCCGGCTCGCCGATCGGGTGGATGTGCACGCCATCGGCCACCTCACCGGCCATCGTCAGCATCCACGGGTTCACAGCGGCGATGTCGACCGCAGGATCGGGGGCGTCGATCGGTCCGGGGCTCCACTGGGCGTTCAGGAACGTGAGCTCGTAGAACTCCCCGTGGTGGTCGAGTGGTTCACCGCGGAACCCGGCGAAGCAGGCCTTCACCGCCAGCACGTAGTCGCGCAGGCGTGGTCCGGGGTGGTCGAACTCCACGCCGTACCGACGGACCACGTGGGTGCGGACCTGGGTGCCGAGGCCGAGACGGAACCGGCCGCCGCTGGCTTCCTGCAGCTCCCATGCGAGCTGGGCGGTCACCATCGGACTGCGGGGGAAGGCCACGGCCACGCCGGTGGCGATGTCGAGCTCGGGCGCCGCCAAGGTGGCCGCAGTGGCCGCGAGATACGGCGTGCGGCCGCCCTCGGTGAACAGCAGCCCGTCGTAACCGGCGTCGCGAGCGGTCACCGCCTGGGCCCCCACCGCCGGGAGCGGACGTGGAAAGGTCATGACGTCGACACGCACGACCCGACCGTAGTGTCGCCGCCGCACCACGTGTCGATCTCGTGACGACGATGTTTCGATTCGGAACGGGGCGTCCACGTGTTGTTGCATGTACCGAGGGGCACGTGTGGGCGAACGCCGGCGCGTGCGGACGGGAAGGACGAGAGCAGCGTGAGTCACGACATCGTGATCCGGGGTGGATTGGTGGTCGACGGGACGGGTGCACCAGCCCGGCAGGCCGACGTGGCGGTCGACGGCGATCGCATCGTGGCGGTGGAGCCGTCGCTGACCGGGACCGCTCGACGCGAGATCGACGCGGCGGGGCGCATCGTCACGCCGGGTTTCGTCGACATCCACACCCATCTCGACGCCCAGCTCGCATGGGATCCGATCGGCACGTCGAGCTGCTGGCACGGCGTCACCAGCGTCGTCATGGGCAACTGCGGGGTCACGTTCGCTCCGTGCCGTCCCGACGACCGCGCCTACCTCGCCGAGATGATGGAGAGCGTCGAGGACATCCCGCGCGACGCAATCCTCGACGGGCTCGCCTGGGACTGGGAGTCCTATGGCGAGTACTACGAGTCGATCGGCCGGCTCCCCAAGGGTCCGAACACCGGTGGGCTGGTGGGTCACTGTGCGCTCCGCACCTACGTGATGGGAGAGCGGGGCCTCGACGAGACCCCGGCCACCCCCGACGATCTCGAACGCATGGCCGCCCTGTTGGACGAAGCGATGACGGCGGGAGCACTGGGGTTCTCCACCAGCCGCACGCTGCTGCACAAGGTGCCCGACGGCCGACCGGTGCCCGGCACGTTCGCCACCCCCGACGAGATGCTCGCCTTCGCCGACGTGCTCGGTCGTCACGGCACCGGGGTCTACGAGGGAGCGATGCGTCTGGGTGAGCGCGACGACGAGTTCCTCACCAACACCCGTGCCGAGCTGGCATGGATGGGGGAGGTGAGTCGACGGAGCGGTCGACCGGTGAGCTTCGGGTTGACCCAGAGCGATCGGCGCCCGGACCTCTACCGGCGGGTGATCGAGTTCGCCCATGAGCAGAACGCGAACGGGGCTCAGCTCCGACCACAGACCACGGCACGCGGCGTGGGGATCCTGTTCGGACTCGAGAGCCGCACCCCGTTCGACCGTGCACCCGCGTGGAAGGAGCTCCGAACGGAGGTCAACGGTCGCAAGATGCAGTTGCTGCGTGACGCGCCGTTCCGTCAGCGGCTGATCGCCGAGGCCGATGTGCACGGATCTGGCGTCGATCTCTCGAAGCTCTACGTGCTCCCGCCCGGCCGAGAGGCACGTTACGACTGCGACCCGGCGTGGTCGCTCGAGGCCGTGTCGGCCGATCGTGGTGTGAGCCCGGCGGCTGCGTTCATCGAGCTGCTCATCGAGACCGACGGCTCACTGGTGTGCAACATGCCGTTCCTGAACCAGCGTCTCGACGCCGTGGAGGAGATGCTCGACGATCCGCTCGTGACGCTCGGTCTCGCCGACGCCGGCGCCCACGTCGGCCAGATCATGGACGCCAGCCAGCCGACGTTCCTGCTCTCGTACTGGGTGAACGAGCGCTGCCGCTGGTCGATCGAGGAGGCCGTCCGTCGGCTCACGTCCGACACCGCCGACCTGTTCGGGATCCGTGACCGAGGTCGGCTGGTCGAGGGCTCGTTCGCCGACGTCAACGTGATCGATCTCGGGGGACTCCGGCTCGAGCAGCCCGAGTACGTGTACGACTTCCCGGGCGGAGCCGGCCGGTACGTGCAGCGGGCGTCGGGGTACGAGTTCACGATGGTGAACGGCGTGCCGTACATGGAGCACGGACAGCACACCGGTGAGTTCGCCGGTCGTCTTCTGCGCTCGACCGGCTGAACGCCGTTCGTCCTTCTGCGTCCGGATCGGGGTTCAGCGGTCGGCGAAGATGAGGTGGCCCCGGCGGGTGCCGAGGTCGAGACGCCTCGAATCCTCGAGGTCGACCAGCTCGGCCGAGCCGTCGGTGGCGACCACCACGGCCGACGCGCCGTCGGGTGACAGCACCACGGCCCGGACCGTTCCCCGAGGGGTGTAGGTGCCCGTTGCCGAGGCGATCGTGTGACCGTCGGTGTCGCGTTGGTGAACGCCGCATCCGTCGGTGCTGACGTTCACGATCGGCATGGGTTCGAGTTCGGCCACCACGTCACCCGACTCGAGGTCGATGATCACCGGCTCGCCGTCCCCGACGGCGAGGCAGCGCCAGGTGTCCCATGGTGTCATCGGGAGCGGACCGTCGGCCTCGAACACGATGTTGCCCTCGAGATCGACCACGATGACCTGGGATCCGGTCGAGACCAGGAGGCGGGACCCGTCGAGCGCCGGACGAACGTCGTCCACCGGTCCGATGTCGAGCTCGGCGATCTCCGTCGGTGACGAGTCGTCGATCGAGACACCCAGGAGTCGAGCTTGTTCGGTGACGTACACGAACCGGTTCCCGTCGAGCACGCCGGCGATCGGTCGTTCGGTGGTGACGAGACCGAGTCGGTCCCCGTCGGGGTCGAAGAAGCCGAGCTCCGCCGTGCGCCCGACGTTCGTCGAGGTGACCACGAGCTGGTGGCTCACCGCCATCGGGATACCCGGGAAGAACCCGACCTCGATCTCGGGATCGGCGTCGACCACGATCGTCTGGAAGTTGCGGCCGTCTCCCACGGCGAAGCGGGTGCCCGTACGGTCGACGCGCAGCGTCTCGGGCAGCAGCAGCGGCGATGATTGACCGGCTCGTGCGCCGAGCTCGGTGGCCGTGCCGTCGGTGCCGTCGATGATGACGATCTCACCGCCGACGTCGGGCGAGACCACGATGGTGAACGACCGGTTCGACGGGTGACGGATCACCGAGCTGGCCGGGTCGACGGGCACGACCAGCGGGTCGTCGCCGTCGAGACCCACCAGCGCGACCTGGTCGCTACCGATGAGGGCCAGACGGTCGGCGCGTCCGAGCACTTCGGTGACGCGGCCCGCGCCCTCGGCGCTGGTCACCTCCTCGCCGTCTCGGTCGAGCACCACGAGATCGCCCGAGACCCGGTCGACCTCCACGAGCGAGTTCCAACCCGGCGACGTGACGGCGGTGTCGTCGTCGCCAGAACCAGCCGTGACCATGAGGACGACCACGGCCCCGACGGCCAGCACGGCCAGGGCGACGGAGCCGACGGCCACCCGTCGAGCGGTGTAGTTCGGTCTGCTGCGCCGATCACCGTGGGTCGGGGTGTCCTCCGGTTCGGGTGCGGGGAGGTCGGAGGTCATCGTCCGCGAGCGTACGCACTGTAGGGTCCGACCACGTGGAGTTCATCTGCCCGCGTTGCGCCTCCGCCGTCGAGTCGGAGTTCTACGGCCCCTGTCCCGCGTGTCGTGACCAGCTGCGCGCATCGCTCGCCCGAGTCGCCAAGGTGGTGGACGTGGCGGAGTACGAGCCGAAGATGAACGTCACCCCCAACGCTGTCGCGCTGAAGGACGACTGACCGGGCGCAGGCTGGTCGGCCAGCGTCTCAGTCGCCGTTCGCCTGACGGGGTACGCCGGCGCCCGGGCGGAACTCGCTCTGTTGGGGAGCCTGCTCGCTGGTCCGCCCGGCGGTCTGCCCGGTGGTCTGCCCGGTGGTCTGCTCGGTGGCGGCCTTGCGTTGCTCCATCATGGTGGCGAGTGCCGCTGCGGCGCCGTCGTGCGCCATGATCTTGCTCATCACGGCTTTGCCGGCACCGGCGATCAGCTCGGACTGGTGGTCGTGGAGGTACTGCTGTGATCGCCTGAAGCGCTCGGTGTAGCCGTTGATCTCGGGGACCACGTAGCGGGCGAACAGCTCCCAGGAGCGGAACGTGGCCTCACGGTCGGCCCAGTCGTGGGCGAACCCGAGCACGACGCCGAATCCACCGGTGACCTCCTGGAGTCGGCGGATCGCTGCCACCATGTCATCGGGCGTCCCGACCACCGAGGCACCGGCGCCAGCGGCACCGTCTCCGGCCACCTGGTCGAGCAGTTGCCAGGGATCGTCCACATGCGACGTACCGGGGCGCCCGAGTGTCCAGACGTTGTACTCGTTGTGCCAGCG
This sequence comes from Ilumatobacter sp., assembly GCA_007693335.1. Lineage (GTDB taxonomy): Bacteria > Actinomycetota > Acidimicrobiia > Acidimicrobiales > Ilumatobacteraceae > SKSP01. The sequence goes on from REDU01000057.1 coordinate 72,007, forward strand.
GTGGAGGCCGTGCACCGCTTCGCGTCGTGCCTGCTCGCGGGTCTCCGCGAGGTGGAACGACATCAGCACCCTCCAGTCGCGGCGGTCGACCACCTGGCCGTGTCGTGCGGCGGCCTCCTCGGCGAAACCCCACTGCGTCGGCAGCGCCTGGAGCCCCTCCGACGAGTTCGACGCGATCGAGAGCACGCCGATCCCGTACTTCCCGGCGATCTGCATCCCCGACGGTGAGATCGATGACGCCGTGGCCATGGGTAGGTCCTCCTGCACGGGGAGCAACTGCAGTTCCGCGTCGTTGAGCGTGAACCAGTCGCTCTCGTGACTGAAGCGGTCGTCGCCCCGCAGGAGTCGGATGATCACGCCGAGGGCCTCGTCCTGTCGATCGCGCTGCACCATGGGATCGATACCCAGGGTCCGGGCATCGGACGGGAGTGCGCCGGGTCCGGTGCCGAAGATCGCCCGGCCGCGGGTCATGTGATCGAGCTGCACGATGCGTTGGGCGACGTTGAACGGGTGGTGGTACGGAAGACTCACCACACCGGTGCCGAGGGCGATCCGATGGGTCAGCTGACCGGCGGCGGCCAGGAACATCTCCGGCGACGCAATGGTCTCCCACCCCGACGAGTGGTGCTCACCGCACCAGAACTCGTCGAACCCGAGCTTGTCGAGGTGCGCCGCCAGATCGAGATCGCGCTGCATCAACAGGGTGGGATGCTCGCCGGTCGGGTGGTGGGGGGCGAGGAAGGCGCCGAAACGGGTGCGGGGCATGTCCGGAGGTTAGGAATCGACCCCCGCCGGACTCGTACCGAGCGGGGGGCACCGGCGCTATCGTGAGGGTGCCCCGCACACGGGGACGTAGCTCAGCTGGCTAGAGCACCTGCTTTGCAAGCAGGGGGTCGTGGGTTCGAGTCCCATCGTCTCCAC
>REDU01000081.1 GCA_007693335.1 Ilumatobacter sp.
GGGTTACCTGTGCGCGGGGGCCTGCTGGGGCGGCTCACCCGGGCCCCCCCCCCCCCGGGGGGGGGGGCGGCCCCCCCCGCCCCCACCACCCCGACCAACCAACCAGGAGCCCGTCCGTGCTGAAGTTGTCCAACGTCGAGGTCGTCTACAACGACGTGATCCTCGTGCTCCGCGGGCTCTCCATCGAGGTGCCCGATGGCAAGATCATCGCCCTCCTCGGTGCCAACGGCGCCGGCAAGACCACGACCCTGCGCACCCTGACCGGTCTGCTCGACGTGCACTCCGGAGTGATCACCAAGGGTCATGTGACCTACCAGGGCACCGAGCTCAACGACAAGAAGCCGTCCGACATCGTGCTCCAGGGCATCAGCCAGGTGATGGAGGGCCGGCGCGTGTTCAGCGAGTTGACCGTCGACGAGAACCTCACGTGCGGCGGGATCACCGTGAAGGACAAGGGCGCCGTGGCGGCATCGTACGATCGGGTGATGGACCTGTTCCCCCGGCTCGCCGAGCGCCGCACCCAGGTCGCCGGCTACCTCTCGGGGGGCGAGCAGCAGATGCTCGCCATCGGCCGGGCGCTCATGAGCGAACCGAAGCTGCTCGCGCTCGACGAACCGTCGCTCGGTCTGGCGCCCAAGCTCGTCGAGCAGATCCGCGACATCATCGTCGACATCAATGCCCAGGGGACCAGCGTGCTGCTCATCGAGCAGAACGCCATGATGGCGCTGTCGATCGCCGACTACGGCTACGTGATGGAGACCGGCAAGGTCGTGATGGACGGCGAGGGCTCCCAGCTCCTCGCCGACGACGACGTCCGCGAGTTCTACCTCGGCCTGCACTCCGAAGAGGGCACGAAACGTTCGTTCCGCGACGTCAAGAGCTACAAGCGACGGAAGAGGTGGTTGTCGTGAGCGACTCCGATCCGGTGATCGACCCTGACATCGAAGCCGAGATCCAGCAGCTGGCCGGCACCGCCGACGCGACTCCGCCGCCCGACCCCGACGAGGCACCGCTGCTGCAGGTCGACAACATCGGCCTCCGCTTCGGCGGTGTGATGGCGATCAACGACGTGTCGTTCGCCGTTCGACCGCGCGAGATGTTCGCGATCATCGGCCCCAACGGCGCCGGCAAGACGTCGATCTTCAACGTCATCAGCCAGGTGTACCGCCCGCAGGTCGGCGCCGTCCGCTGGAAGGGCGAGTCGATCATGGGAATGCGCCCCGACAAGGTGGCCCAGCTCGGCATCGCCCGCACGTTCCAGAACATCGAGCTCTTCCCCGGCATGACCGTGCTCGACAACCTCCTGACCGGACGCCACATGCGCATGCAGCGGTCGTTCGTCGCGGGGGCCCTCTGGTTCGGACCGGCACGGCGTGAGGAGATCGCGAACCGTCGCAAGGTCGAAGACATCATCGACTTCCTCGAGATCCCACAGTGGCGCAAGCACCCCGTCTCGCTGCTGCCGTACGGGTTCCAGAAGCGGGTCGAGCTCGGACGCGCGCTCGCGATGGAACCCGAGCTGCTGTTGCTCGACGAGCCCGTGGCCGGCATGAACCTCGAGGAGACCGAGGACATGGCGCGCTTCATCCTCGACATCCAGCGCGAGCTCGGCATCTCGATCATCCTGGTCGAACACGACATGGGCTTCGTGATGGACATCGCCGACCGCGTGATGGTGCTCGACTTCGGTCAGCGCATCGCGATCGGCACCCCCGAGGAGGTCCAGAAGGACCCGGCGGTGATCTCGGCGTATCTCGGCAGCGAGTTCGCCTGACGACCACCCCGAACTGTCTGTGGGAGTCGGGCGGATCCGCCGGTTTCCCGCGGACAGTTCGGAGGGGTGGGGTCACCAGGTGGCGGTGGGGTCGAGGGAGATCACCTCGCGCATCCGGTCGTGCACCTCGTCGAAGTGCTGGCTGCGGACGGCGCGGTCGTGGCCAGCAGGAGGTTCGACGGAGGACCACGGGCGCGGGCCGAAGCGCCGGTCGACCTCGGCTCGCCAGGGGTTCACGAGCTCGACCAGCGGCGGGCCGACCACGGTGACGTCGGCCCCGCTCGCCTCCTGACCGGCGTCGAAGAGGGCGACCGCGAGCGGGAGGAGGTGGTCGAGCGCCTCACCGATCCGCCGATCGGCCTCCTCGTCACCGACCAGGGCGTCGAGCAGCGCATCGGCGTGACGGCGGTGGTACCGCTCCTCCTGGAGCGCCCGCTCCGCCACGGCCCGCACCCGCTCGTCGGCGGAACCCGACAACGCCTCCCAGCGCAACCACTCGGCGGTGTCGTACAGCCAGTGCCGCACCAGCGCGGCCGCCCAGTCGGTGCACGGCTGCTCGACCAGCCAGCACGAGCGCCACGCCGAGCGGTCGCGGCCGAAGGCGTACGCGTCGATCTCGGTGTCGTGGCCGCCCACCAGCTCGTACAACGCCACCGCGTGACCGAGCTCGTCCTGCGCGATCGAGGAGAACGCCAGGTCCTCCTCGAGGAACGGTGCGACGCCGATCCACTCGGTGTGCCGTTGGCCCATCAGGTGTTCGTCATCGGCGAACGCCAACAGCACCGCCCGTTCGGGTGCACCGAGCTTCACGACGACTCCCGCTGTGCTCGCCGGCGCGCCGCCACCAACGCGCCGTCGTTGTGACGGTGTGGTCTGTCGACATTGGGCGCCAGGAACGATTCGTCGGCGGTGAGGATGTCGGCCCGGTCGACCACCCACATCAACCGTCCCTCGGCGCGACGGGCGTAGTTCTCACGGGCGAGCACGAGCGCCAGCTCGGGCGTGGCGGCGTCGAGGCTGCCGGCGTGACGGAACTCGTCCTTCCCCTCCCGCTTCAGGAACACCTCGTAGGTGCGCATCAGCGCATCACCTCCACGATCTCGCCGCAACCGGTGCAGCGGTGGACCGAACGACACCGTGTGGGGCCGAACAGCGACTCCTGACGGGTGGACGCTCCGCAGCGCGGACACTTCACGACCGGTTCGACCGCCACAGCCACCCCGAGCGAATCGGCCAGTTGCCGACGACCGGCGGCCGAGACGCGATCGACGGTCCACACCGGCGACGCGAGGAATCCGACGTCGACCGACGTCACCCCCTCGACGGCCCGGACGGACTCGGCCACGTCACGGCGGATCACCTCCAACGCCGGGCAGCCCGAGAACGTCGGCACGAGACCCACCTCGACCCGCCCGGTCCACCCGTCGACCTGGAGACGCTCGAGCAGGCCGAGCTCCACGATCGACACCCCCGGCATCTCGGGGTCGTCCACCGCGGCCACGGCGGCGGCCACCCGGTCGACCAGATCCGCGATCACGTCACGCCGCCCGCGCCGAAGTCCGCTCGAGTGCGTCGCGCACCCAGGCCGTGTCGGCCCAGTGCCGAGCGGCGTCGCCGATGCGGCGGGCCGAGTCGGGCCCTGCGTTCGCCAACGTGGCCTTCAGGTGCGACCAGTCGATCTCGCCGATCTCCCACCGCCCGGTGTCGGGGTCGTGACGCAGATCGGGATCGGGGACGGTGAACCCGTAGCCGGTGAGCAGCGGCGCGTACTTCTGCACCCACCGGTCGCGCAGCACCTCGTTGGGCTCCGACTTGATCCGGAACGTGATCAACTCGTCGTCGGGTTTCGAGTCGGGGCCGAACAGCTGCAGCGCCGGCAGCCACCAGCGATCGAGCGCCTCCTGGAACATGCGGCGCTGGATCTCGGTGCCCTCGGCGAAGGTCAGCAGCATCTCCTCGCCGTGGCGCATGTGGAACCCCTCCTCGGCCACGATCCGCTTGAGGATCCGGCGGTACGGCCCGTACGAGCACACCTTCAGCACGGCCTGCTGGCTGATGAGCGCGGCCGCGTCGACGAGATAGGCGATGGCCACCTGATCGGCCCATGTGACCGCGGCGTAGTGGAACACGTTGTGGAAGCGGCTGCGCCCGGCGAACAGGTCGGTGAGCATCTGGTCGCGGGTCTTGACGCCCATGTCGGAGGCCACCATGTAGAGCAGGTGGGCGTGACCGATCTCGTCCTGGGTCTTGGCGATGATGGCCATCTTCCGGCGCAGACCCGGTGCCTTCGGGATCCAGTCGCGCTCGGTGAGGCCACCCATCAGCTCGGAGTTGGCGTGCAGCTCGATGAAGCGGAACACCTCACGGCGGTACTCGTCGGGCATCGGATCGCCCGGTTCGACGATGCCGCCCTCGGCCAGGAACGCGACGAAGCCGTCGAGGTCACCCGGGTCACCGAGGTCGTGCCAGGTCCGAGTGCTCATGAGCCATCTCCTTCCAGAACCGTGGTCCCCAACACCGTGGCACCCGTGCGACGCACCCGGCCCCGGAAGACCGCCACGGTGCTGCCATCGTCGCGCGTGACGGTGGCGTCGTACAGACCCGTGCGTCCGCCCGACCACTGTTCGGTGGCGGTGGCCCGCAGCACATCACCCTCGGACGCAGGCGCGACCAGGTCGACGCTGGCCGCCACCGCGAACGCCACCTCACCCCCACCATTGCTCGCGAAGGCCATGGCCGAGTCGGCCAGCGTGAACACGACGCCGCCGTGGCAGGTGCCGAGGCCGTTGCACATCCACGGGGCGACCCGCATCTCGACGGTGGCGGTTCCCGGTCCGGCGTCGACCACACTGATGCCGAACGCCTCGGCCGACGGGTCGCGGCCGTGCATGGCCTGCACCACCGCCCGGGGATCGGTCGTACCGCTCACCCGTACCCCTGGATCTGCGCCACCATCTCGGCCAGCAACCGCTCGTCGTCGGGCGTGTCGAGCGGGATCGAGAACTCGACGCGGTCGCACGACCCCCCGTACCGGGCGGCGACCGCGTCGGCCAGGGTGTCGTAGGGGGCCACCACGGCGATCTCGTGCACCATCTCATCGGTCACGTGCTGCTCCATCTCGTCCCAGCGCTGCTGACGCGACAGCACCGACAGGTGGTCGCACGCGTCGCCCCAGCCGTGCAGGTCGAACACCGGTCGGTACGTGCGGGTCGAGGCGTAGAAGGCGATGCGCGACCGCACCGCGCTGATGCGGTCGGCCAGCTCGGCATCGGTGCGGGCCGTGACGATCAACGGCGACGCCACGTTGACGATGTCACTGGCGTCCCGGCCGGTGTCAGCAGCGCCCGCCGCCACCGCGGGCCGCAGCACCTCGTCGATGTAGCGACGGGTGCAGATCGGGTGCGGGCGTACGCCGTCGGCATGGCGGCCGGCCACCCGCGCCATGTGGGCGTTCACCGATGCGAGGTGGATCGGCGGGAACGGGTGGTCGATCGGCCCCGGGTCGAACAGCGGGTTCATCAGCGTGAGGTCGTAGTGCTCGCCGTGGTGGTCGAGCGATGTCCCGTGCTGCCAGCAGTTCCAGACCGCTCGAACGGCGGCGACGTAGTCCTCGATCCATGGACCGGGCGGATGCCACTCCATGCCGTAGCGGCGCTCGATGTGCCCCTTCACCTGGGTGCCGAGGCCCAGCGTGAAGCGGCCGCCGCTGGCGCGCTGGAGCGTCCAAGCGGTCATCGCGGTCACGGTGGGGCTCCGGGGGAAGGCGATGGCGACGGCCGTGGTGAGGTCGATGCGTTCGGTGGTCGTGGCGGCCATCGCCATCACCACGAACGGGTCCTCCTTGGTCTCGGTGAGCACGAGCCCGTCGAATCCCAGGCGCTCGACGAGCGCGGCGTCGAGGTGGACGCGTGCCACGTCGAGGGGTCGCTCGGTCTCACGGATGCCGGGATCGACCTTGCCGAGCGGGAGATGCGTCTCGACCTGCACGAACTGAGCGTAGTCCCGTGCCCGGGGGCGCCCGGACGGCTCGGGCGGCGCGCCCACGGGTTGAGGGACAGCGGCTCAGGCGCCGCCGACCCGCTCGGTCCGACCCTCCCAGAAGGGTTCGCGCAGCTCGCGCTTCAGGATCTTGCCGGCCGCCGACTTGGGGAGCGGCGCGGTGGTGACGTCGATGCGCTTGGGCACCTTGAACCCGGCGATGTGTTCGCGGCAGTGCGCCTGCAGCGCCGCGACGGTGACCGGCTGGTCGAGCCCGGGACGCAGCACCACCGACGCCGCCACGGCCTCCCCCCACTGCTCGTCGGGGATGCCGAACACGGCACACTCGAGCACCTGCGGATGCGTGGCCAATGCCTGCTCGACCTCCGACGAGTACACGTTCTCACCGCCGGTCACGATCATGTCCTTGGCCCGGTCGACCAGGAACAGGTAACCCTCGCGGTCGAGTCGGCCGAGGTCGCCGCTGCGGTACCAGCCGTCGCTCAGCACGGCGTCGGTCTGCTCGGGTTTGGCCCAGTAGCCGGCCATCACGTTGTCGCCACGCACGGCCACCTCGCCCACCTCGCCGATCGGCAGCGGCACACCCTCGGGGTCGACCACCTCGATGCGGCACCCGATCACCCCCTGACCGCACGAGCGGGCACGCGGACCGTCGAGATGGAGGTGCTCGTCGGCGAACGCCGTGGCCAACGGCGCGAGCTCGGTGGCACCGTAGAGGTGCACGAGCGCGGTGTCGGGGAAGAGTGTGCGGAACCGACGCAGCGTCTCGACCGCCACCGGCGAGGCGCCGTGCGTGAGGAGACGCAGGCTCGACACGTCACGTGGCGCGCGGGCCTGCTCCTCGCACAGCGCCACGAGCATGGTGGGAACGGCCAGCGTGGTGGTGATGCGCTCGCGCTCGATCGTGTCGAGCACCAGCCCCGGGTCGAACGCCGGCACCGTGACCTGGGTGGCACCCAGCGCCACGCATCCGAGTACCGCCACCGTGCCCGCGGCGTGGAACATCGGCGCCATCACGAGGTAGCGGTCGTCGGCGCGCAGATCACAGCTCGTGAGCGCGTTCCACATGTTGGCGACCAGGTTGCGGTGGGTGAGCATCACCCCCTTGGCGGGGCCGGTGGTGCCGCCGGTGTAGAACAGCCCGGCCAGCGTGTCGGGACCCGGCTCGGCACCGGGGCCGTGTCCGGCGACGACGCCGTCGGGACTCGCCGTGTCGGCCGCCGCGACGAGATCGTCGTAGGCGTCGGGCACCCGCACCACGTGCTCGACCAGCGCGTCGAGCACTCCGGGTACCCGGTCGGTGATCAGGGCGCGCACCCCTGCGTCGGTGCAGATGTACTCGAGCTCGGCATCAGCCAGCCGGGCGTTGAGCGGCACGATCACGAACCCGGCCGCCGGGAGCGCGAGGTACGCCTCGACGTAGCGGTGACCGTTGGCCATGAGCAACGCGACGCGATCGCCCGACTCGAGGCCCAGTGAGCGCAGACCACCGACGAGGCGTGCACACCGCCCTGCCAGCTCGGCGTAGCTGAGTTGGTTGCCGGTGAGCTGGTTGCCGGTGGGCTGGGCGTCGCCATCGACCACGGCAACCCGGTCGGCCGCCACGGCGAGCGCTCGACGCAGTGGATCGGCGAAGGTGCGCATCGCCGAAGGATACTCAGCGCCGTGAGCGCAGCAGTTCGATCACGTGGGCGCCCAACTGGTCGAGCTGCTTGTACCCCTTGACGTCGTCGGGGATCTCACCGATGGCCTCGGCCAGGAGCTCGGCGTCGGCTGGATCGTCGACCACCTGTCGCAGCGAGGCCGTGTGGGTGCGGATCGTGAACAGCACGCACCCGGTGCGTGGGAATCGCCGCAGGGTCTCTCGTTCGACGCGCAGGTGGATCTGGTCGAGCGTGAGGTGGTCGACGCCGTCGGCGCCGGGGCGGGGCTCGGCCGTGCCGTCGACCGCCTGGTACAGCTCTCCGGTGTCGAGCACACCCCATCCGAGTCGCCAGAAGCTGCGCTCGGGACGGAGGCGGGCCAGCACGCCGTCGATGGGTCCTTCGAGCTGCTCGTTCAACCGGTTCACGGGGGCGTGCACCTCGGCCATCGTGCAGCCCAGCTTCGACCGGAGATCCCAACGGTTCGGGAAGCACACGCTGCCGCCACCCACCACCAGTGCTCCGTGGCGCTCGACGAGCAGCACCAGGTCCTCCTGGACGAGCCGGCCCGCCGCGTCGAGCGGGTGCACCGACCGGTCGGGTTCGACGTGCGCGTACCGTTCGGGGAAGCGGGCGCGCAGGTGCTCCACGAGCTCGTCGAGCACCTCGGTGGCCTCGGGTTCGACACCCCCGTCACGCTCGTCCACCACCACGGCGGTGTCGTGGTGGGTCGCGAGTACCTCGGTCTTGGTCGCCATCTGGGCGTCGTGGTCGTCGCGGATCTCGATCCAGTCGGCCAGGTCGAGCGGACGCAGCCCCAACCGCCACCGGAACGGGCCGCCCACGTAGGGCCGGTACGGGATGGTCGAGGCCACCACCCCGATCCTATGGGTGCTCCTCTCGTCGATCCTCTGCGGGATCCTCATGTGGGATCCTCGGGGCGCGACCGTCACACCGTGTCGGTAGGTTCGCCCCATGACCCGTGATCGCGTGCCCCACGTGGCCCAGGGCACATGGCGATCGGGGGCACTGCACGTGTGGGGGTGGGACGGCCATGCGCCGGCGTCCACCGCGTGGCTCTACGGCGGGTTCGGACGCAACTCGTGGACCGGCGCCGACAACGGATGGCACGACACCCCGGTCTCCTACGGGGCACTGGCCCGGCTCGAGCTCGAACTGCCCGATGTGGGTCGGCGATCGGTCCCCACCGTGAAACTCGACCCCTACGGAGCCGCCGTGTGGCTCTCGGAGACACCGACCCGCCACGCCCCCGGTGACCAGCCGATGCTCTCGGCGTCGATCGAGTGGTTCGCGCACCTGACCCGGCTGGCGGTCCGGTTGGTGAGCGGCGGCCACCTCCTCCCGGTGGTGCGCCACGAGGGGCCGTTCACCGTGGCCCGCTGGGTACCGAGCCTCGACCGCGATCTCGAGCTGCACCTCGAGCAGGTGGCCGCCGCACAGCCACCGGTGTGTCGGAACGGGTCGTCGGCCGGCGTGACCGACATCCTCCACACGCTGGTCGACGGCATCGCCCGGGCACAGCTGCACCACATCGGCTGGCGGCCCGACGTGGGTCGACGGCGGCAGTCACACGTGCAGGCCACGCGCGCCGTGTTCACGGCGCTGGCGATCCCCGATCCGGTGGTGCGCAGCGGTTCGGACGAGTTCGAGGTGGCCCTCGGCGAGCTCGCCCGCCGACTCGACCGTCACGGCCGGCGGGTGGCGGGCGAACCCGTGGTGCGACCCCGCGTGCGGCTCACGATCCCGCACGACGCCGCCGATCCGTGGCAGATCGGTCTCGAGCTGGTGGACGACAGCGACGCCGGCCGGTGGTGCACCGCGGCCGACGTGTGGACCGGCAACGACGCGGCCCTCGAGGTGGCCGGCCACGAACGTCATCTGTGCCTGCTCACCGACGCCCTGCACGAACTCGTCGACGACCTCTCCCACCACGTGGAGGTACTCGCCCCGTTGGCCCACCAGCACCAGCCCACCGGGCTCGAGCTCGACATCGAGCACGCCGACTCGTTCCTCGACGTGGCGCCGTACGAGCTGCAGCGCCTCGGCATCGACCTGATCGGCCCCGAGCACCTCGTCCGTGCCGACGTCTCCGTTCGGGGGCGGGCCACGCCCGCACCCGCCGACGACCGCACCGCTCGGTTCAGCGCCGAGGCGCTCGTGCAGTGGGACGCCACGGTGGACGACACCGCGATCTCCGACGCCGAGCTCGAACGGGTCACGGCTGCGGGCGCCACGCTGCTGCACACCGGCCACCGGTGGGTGCGCATCGATCCCACCGGAATCCGTCGGGCCCGCGACGTGCTGTCGGAGCACCGCGAGCACCACGCGGTGGTGGGCCCGGCCGCGCTGCTCGGTCTGGCCGCGGGCGAGACCGACCCCGGCGCCGTGCTCGACACCAGCGGGCTCGACGAGGCACCCGGCCAGGGTGCCGGTCACGACCGCGATCCACGACACGGTGACGGCGACTGGGTCACGGCGCTGCTCGCAGGGTTGCCCGACCACCGGCTCGACGAGGCCCACGAGACCGAGACCTTCACCGGCGAGCTGCGCCACTATCAGCGGCGCGGGCTCGCCTGGATGCGGTTCCTCGCACAACTCGGCCTGGGTGGCTGCCTGGCCGACGACATGGGGCTCGGTAAGACCGCGACCACCCTCGCCCATCTGGTCGACCGACCAGGTCCCCATCTGGTCGTGTGCCCGCTCAGCGTCGTGCACAACTGGGAGGCCGAGGCCCGTCGGTTCACCCCCTCGCTGCAGGTGGCCGTGCACCACGGCTCCGACCGCCACCGGTCCACCGGTGACGGCGCCGTCATCTCCCCGCTCGTGCCCGCCGATCTCGTGATCACCACCTACGGGCTGCTCGCCCGCGACACGGCGCTGGCCGAGATCACCTGGTCCACCGTGGTGCTCGACGAGGCCCAGATGGTCAAGAACCCGAACACCAAGGCCGCCAAGGCGGTGCGCCGGGTGCCGGCCGGACAGAAGCTGGCACTCACCGGTACACCCGTCGAGAACCGCCTCGTCGAGCTGTGGTCGATCCTCGACGCCGTCAACCCCGGCCTGCTCGGCACCCAGACACGGTTCCGCGAGCGCTACGGCATGCCGATCGAGCGCCACAACGATCCCGAGGCCGCCGAACGTCTGCGCCGGCTCACCGGGCCGTTCGTGCTGCGTCGCACCAAGGCCGACCGCACGCTGCTCCCCGACCTCCCCGACAAGATCGAGCAGATCGCCTTCGCCCAGATGACCCGTGAGCAGGCCGTGCTGTACCAGCAGGTGGTCGACCAGTTGCTGCACGACGCCGACGAGCTCGAGGGGATGAAGCGCCGCGGGCGGGTGTTGGCCGCACTCACCCGGCTCAAGCAGATCTGCAACCATCCGGCACACGCGCTCCGCGACGGGTCACGACTGACCGGACGCTCGGGCAAGCTGACCCGGTTCGACGAGCTCGTGGCCGAGTTGCTCGACATCGACGAGCGGGCGCTCGTGTTCACCCAGTTCCGCGAGATGGGCGATCTGCTGCAGCGACACATCCGCGACCGGTTCGACATCGACGCGCCGTTCCTGCACGGCGGGGTCGCGCGCGGCCGGCGCCAGACCATGGTCGACGGCTTCCAGGACCACAGCGCGCCACCGCTGCTGCTGATCTCGCTCAAGGCAGGGGGCACCGGACTCAACCTCACGGCCGCCTCCCAGGTGATCCACTACGACCGCTGGTGGAACCCCGCTGTCGAGGACCAGGCCACCGATCGCGCCTGGCGCATCGGGCAGGACCGCACCGTGAACGTGCACAAACTCGTCTGCCAGGGCACCATCGAGGAGCGCATCGGTCAGGTGATCGACGAGAAGCGGGCGCTGGCCGATGCGGTGATCGGCTCGGGCGAAGCATGGCTGTCGGAGTTGAGCACCGACCAGCTCCGCGACCTCGTGGTGCTCGACCGCGCCGCGCCGTCGGTGGCCGACCGTCACCGGGGTACCGCCGCAGGAGGGCCCCGATGACCCGGCCCCGCACCCCGTTCGGCACCGACCGGCCCGGACGCGTGGCGGCCACGATGATCCGGGTGCTGGCCGCCGAGATGAGCGACCCCGGCCGGCTCACGCGCGGCAAACGTCTCTGGAGCGATCAGGCGGTGCTCGACATCACGGTCGATCAGCGCACGGTCACCGCCGAGGTGCAGGGGTCGCGTCCGCTCCCCTACGTCGTCACCATCGAGACCGAGCCGGGTCATCGCACGCCCTCGCGTGACCAGGTGTCGGTGTGGTGCACCTGTCCCGACGACGACGGCAGCGGCCACTGGGCCTGCAAGCACGTGGTCGCCTCGCTGTTCGCGCTGTCCGACGAGATCGCGATCGATCTCGACGTGCTGTCGCGCTGGCGCGGATCCGAACGCATCCTCGACGTGGTCCCCTCCGATCACCAGCGCGACGCGCGCACCGACGACGCCGAGGATGACGACGCCGACGACGATGACGCCGAGGATGATGACGCGGATGATGATGACGTCGAGGATGCGCACCTCGATCTGCAGGCGCGGGTCATCCGGTCGCTGGTGTCACCCGACGGCGGCCCACGCCTGCCGCCACTGCCCACCCTCGCTGCGGCCCATCACCCCTCGATGCCCGATCCGCTCGTGGCCGACGTGCTCGAGAGCGCCCTGTCGCATCTCGAGATCCGGTGGGAGTGAGGCGTCGGTGAGCAACACCGGGAACGCAGCCGTGGAGCTGGTGGCGCTCGACCTCGACGGCACCCTGCTGGCACCCGACGGCACGCTGTCGACGCGTTCCGTCGCAGCGCTCGTGGCCGCGCGCGACGCCGGCATCATCGTCACCGTCGCCACCGGTCGACCGCCGATGATCCTCGAGGCGATCTGGGAGACCAGCGGGCGATCGATCAGCCACGTGGTCGGTTCGAACGGCAGCATGATCGCGAGCTTCCCGGGGCCCGAACTGATCCGGCTGGTCGGCTTCGAGCTCGATCTCGCCCGGGAGGCCGTGGTGCGGCTCCGCTCGATCGACCCACGGCACGGCTTCGCGCTCGCCACCGACGCCGGCTTCGTGCACGAGGTCGGATTCGCCGAACGGATGCCCGCCGCCGTCGGTGGCGAGCCCGTGCCCGACGTGCTCGCGCTCGGCGGCACCCAGGCGTTCAAGCTGATGGTGTTCCATCCCGAGGTGACGGTGCGCGACCTCGTGGTCGACGTGCCGCACGCGCTCGGCCCCGACCTCGCCCCGCACCTGACCGTCTCCCACATGGGCGCCGATGCCGCGGAGATCGGACCAACCGGTCTCGACAAGGCCAGCGGACTGGCGTGGCTGTGCGAGCACCTGGGCATCGACGCTGCTGCGGTGGTGGCCGTCGGCGACGAGTGGAACGACGTCACCATGTTGCAGTGGGCGGGACACGGTGTTGCGATGGCACACGCCGATCAGCGCGTGCTCGACGCCGCCGACGAGATCGCGCCGTCGAACACCGAGCACGGGGTGGCCGTGGTGCTCGAGCGACTGGTGGCGTCGATCGACCGCTGAGCGTTCAGCTGCGATCGCGCTCGAAGAAGCGCCGTTGCTCGCCGAACACGGCGATGGCTTGATGCAGCGGCACCAGATCGCGCCGCTGACGACGCTCGGCCTCCTCCGACGCGCGGGCCGCCTCGTGGCGCGCCTGGTCGAGCTCGGCGCGCAGACGTGCGTTCTCGTTCTCGAGCGTCATCACCCGCTTGATGCCCTCGAGGTTCATCCCCTGGTCGGCCAGCTCCGAGATACGACGGAGCAACTCGATGTCGTCGTCGCTGTAGCGACGGTTGCCACCGACGGTCCGGGCCGGCTGCAGGAGCCCGCGACGCTCGTAGATGCGCAAGGTCTGCGGGTGCATCCCGGCGAGCTCGGCCGCCACCGAGATGACGTAGACCGCTCGTGATGATCGTCTCGTTGTCACAGTGCACTCCTCGGGTTCGAGGTGGTCGCTGCCGCCAATCGTTCCACAGCCTCGCGCTGCTCGTCGGTGAGGTCGGTCGGGATCACGACCTCCACCGTCACGATGAGGTCGCCGGTCACGGTGCCCGACTTCTTCGTGGTGGTGATGCCACGACCGCGCACCCGGTGACGCGAGCCGTCGGGGGTGCCGGGCTTGAGGCGCACGGTCACCCGGTCACCCTCGAGCGTGGGCACGTCGATGTCGGCACCCAGCACCAGTTCGGCATACGTGACGGGCACCTTCACGGTGAGGTCGTTGCCCGAGCGACCGAACAGCCGGTGGGGGGTCACGTGCAGCTCGACCAGCAGGTCGCCCGCTGGTCCGCCATTGCGGCCGGGTGCGCCGCGACCCTTCAAGCGAATGGTCTGCCGGTCGGACACACCCGCCGGGATGCGGGCCTGCACCTGGCGCGGACGCCGTTCGCTGCCCGAACCGCCACAGGTCGGACACGGCGACGTGATGACCGTTCCCCGACCCTGACAGGCGCGACACGGCGACGAGAACGAAAAGAGCCCCTGGTTGTCGTCCAACACGCCCCGCCCACCGCACTGCGAACAGGCCTGGGGCGCGGTTCCAGGCTTCGCTCCCGACCCGTGGCAGGTCGAACACGGGGCGTCGCTCGTGAGGTGGAGCGTGGTGGTGATGCCGCGCGCGGCGTCCTCGAACGACAGGGTCAGCTGCGCCGTGACGTCGGCACCGCGCTGCGGGCCGACGCCGCTGCGACCACGCTGACCGCGCTGGCCGAACATCTGCCCGAACAGGTCGCCGAGTCCGCTGTCGGCATCGCCCACGTTGAAGGTGAACCCACCGGGGCCTCCGGGGCCCCCCGCACCGCCCGCACCCATCGGGCCCAGGCGGCGCACCTCGTCGTACTCGGTTCGCTTGGCTGCATCGCCCAGCACCTCGTAGGCCGCGGAGACCTCCTTGAACCGGTCCTCCGACGCGGTGTCGCCGGGGTTCTGGTCGGGGTGGAACTGGCGCGCCAGCTTGCGGTACGCCTTGGTGATCTCCTTGGCGGTGGCGTCCTCGGCCACGCCGAGGACCTTGTAGTAGTCCTTCTCGAACCACTCACGCTGCGCGGTCACGATGCGTCACCGCCGTTCAGTCCCGTGTGCGGACCATCGCCGCCCGCAGCGTGCGGCCCTTCCAGCGGTAGCCGCTCCGGAGCACCTCGGCCACCACCACCTCGCCGCCGTCGCCGGCTTCGTGGGCCACGGCCTCGGCCAGGTTCGGATCGAAGGGCTGTCCCTCGAGGTCGAGTGACTCGAGGCCGTGCTTCTTCAGTTCGGTGAGCATGGCGTTGAGCAGTGGAGCGACCTCATCGGGATGGCGGAGATACGCCGCCTCGGCGGCGTCGAGCACCGGGAGCAGTGCCTCGGCGAGGCGACCGGTGGCGCGGTCGATCTCGTCACTTGCCTGGACGGCCGCACGCTTGCGGTAGTTGTCGAAGTCGGCCTGCAGACGCAGGGCGATGTCCTTGAACTGATCCCGCTCGGCCATCACGGCCTCGATGTCGTGCTCGACGAGTTCCTCGAGCTCGGACAGGTCGTCGGGGATCTCGAACTCGCCGGGTGCGGGATCGTGCGACTGCGACCCGGCGTCCCCGCCGACGGCGGGCTCGTCGCCGGCGGCACCGGGGTCGAGATCGTCGTCGGCGGGGTCACCCATCGGGTCGCTCACTTCTCCTCGTCGTCGACGATCTCGGCGTCGACGATGTCGTCGTCGCTGCTGGCGGCCTCACCGTCTTGTCCGCTGGCCGAGGAGCCGGCCGCGTCGGTGTCGCGGGCCGCCGCCTCGTAGAGCTTCTGGCTGAACGCCTGGCTGGCGGACATGAGTGTCTCGGTGGCCGTCTTGATGGCGGCGGTGTCGTTGCCCTCGAGCGCCTTCTTCAGGTCGTCGAGCGGACCCTCCACGGCGGCCTTCTCCTCGGTCGACACGCTCTCGCCCTGCTCACGCAGCACCTTCTCGGTCTGGTAGACGAGCGAGTCGGCGTTGTTGCGGACCTCGGCCTCCTCGCGGCGGGCCTTGTCCTCCTCGGCGTGGGCCTCGGCGTCGCGCACCATCTGGTCGATCTCGTCGGAGTCGAGCGTCGACTGACCCGAGATGGTCATGGTCTGCTCCTTGTTGGTGGCGCGATCCTTGGCCGAGACGTTCACGATGCCGTTGGCGTCGATGTCGAACGTGACCTCGATCTGGGGCACGCCACGCGGGGCGGGCGGGAGGTCGACCAGCTGGAACTTGCCGAGCGTCTTGTTGTAGCTGGCCATCTCGCGCTCACCCTGGAGCACGTGGATCTCCACCGACGGCTGCATGTCCTCCGCGGTGGTGAACACCTCGGTGCGCTTGGTGGGGATGGTGGTGTTGCGCTCGATGAGCTTGGTCATCACACCACCCTTGGTCTCGATCCCGAGGCTGAGCGGGGTGACGTCGAGCAGGAGCACGTCCTTCACGTCGCCGCGCAGCACACCGGCCTGCACCGCGGCACCCACGGCCACCACCTCGTCGGGGTTCACCGTGCGGTTCGGCTCCTTGCCGGTCATGCCCTGCACGAGATCGGTCACCGCCGGCATCCGGGTGGACCCGCCGACGAGGATCACGTGGTTCAGATCGCCCTTGCTGACACCGGCGTCCGACAGCGCCTGCTCGAACGGGACCCGGCAGCGCTCGATGAGATCCGCCGTCATCTCCTGGAACTTCGAGCGGCTGAGCGACTCGTCGAGGTGGAGCGGGCCGTCGGCCGTGGCGGTGATGAACGGCAGGTTGATCTGCGTCTGTTGCACCTGGCTGAGTTCGATCTTGGCCTTCTCGGCAGCCTCCTGGAGGCGCTGCTTGGCCATGCGGTCGGCCGACAGATCGACGCCGTGGGCCGACTTGAACTGCTGAACCAGCCAGTCGATGATGCGCTGGTCCCAGTCGTCACCGCCGAGGCTGGTGTCACCGTGGGTCGACTTGACCTCGAACACGCCGTCGCCGATCTCGAGCACCGACACGTCGAAGGTGCCGCCGCCGAGGTCGAACACGAGCACCATCTCATCGGAGCTGCCCTTGTCGAGACCGTACGCCAGCGCGGCGGCCGTGGGCTCGTTGATGATGCGGAGCACCTCGAGACCGGCGATCTGGCCGGCCTCCTTGGTGGCGGTGCGCTGCGCGTCGTCGAAGTAGGCGGGCACGGTGATGACGGCCTGGTTGACACTGTCACCCAGATAGGCCTCGGCATCGCGCTTGAGCTTCATGAGCGTGCGGGCGGAGATCTCCTGGGGCGTGTACTGCTTGCCGTCGACGTCGTCGCTCTTCCAGTTCTCGCCCATGTGGCGCTTGATCGAACGGAAGGTGCGGTCGGGGTTGGTGATGGCCTGTCGCTTGGCGACCTCACCCACCAGCACCTCGCCGGACTTGGAGAACGCCACCACCGACGGGGTGGTGCGCGATCCCTCGGAGTTGGGGATCACGACGGGGTCGCCGGCCTCGAGGACCGCGACGACGGAGTTGGTGGTGCCGAGGTCGATTCCGACGGCTTTGGCCATGGTGGGGTGTCTCCTTGTGTGACGACGGATGGGTGGCGCGGGACGGGGGGTACGTCCGAGTGCCCCCACCTTACGCGACCGATCGCCGCCCGCCAACCCCCGGAGCAGAAAAGCTGAGTGCTACTGACTCAACTTCTCGGGATTCAACGTTGCAGCTGTTCGGGGCCGAAGGAGTCGGGGAGCAGTTCGTCCATCGTGTACGAGCGGCGGATCCCTTCGGGTCCGGCGGCGTGCACCCGCAGCTCCGGGGTGGCGAACTCACGGATCTTCTGGCGGCAGCCGCCGCAGCAGGTCGAGAGCTGGTCACCGTCGCACACCGTCACGAGGGCGACGATCTCGCGCTCGCCCGCCGAGACCATCGCCGCGATGGCGCTCGCCTCGGCGCACCACCCCTGCGGGTACGCGGCGTTCTCCACGTTGCAGCCGGCGAAGATCCGACCCGATGGCGTCCGCAGCGCGGCACCCACGGCGAAGTGCGAGTACGGCACGTGGGCGTTCGCCTGCACCTGCTGCGCCGCAGCGAACAGGTCGGGCTCTGATCCGGTCGACATCGGACCATCGTAGAGTCGGGTGGATGCGACTCGGACTCCTCGCCGCCGCCCGGATCACGGGACCCGCCGTGGTCGAACCCGCACGGATCGTTCCCGACGTCGAGCTCGCCGCCGTGGCCGCTCGCTCGCTCGTCCGCGCCGAGGAGGCGGCCCGGGAGTGGGGGGTCGCACGCGCCTACGGCTCGTACGAGGAGTTGATCGACGATCCCGAGATCGACGCGATCTACATCGCGACACCCGCGGCGTTGCACCACCGGTGGACGCTGGCCGCGCTCCACGCCGGCAAGGACGTCCTCTGCGAGAAGCCGATGGCCGCCAACGCGACCGAGGCACGCGAGATGGTCGATGCCGCGGCCGACACCGGCCGGATCCTCATGGAGGCGTTCCACTGGCGCTATCACCCGCTCGTGGCGCAGATCGACGACATCCTGCGAGGCGACCGCCTCGGCACGCTGCGTCACGTTCACGGTCGATTCGACCTGCCCGAGGGCCACATTCCAGCGGGCGACATCCGATGGGACCTGTCGCTCGGCGGCGGCGCCCTCATGGACCTCGGGTGCTACCTGCTGCAGTGGGTGCGCTGGGCGGTGGGTGCCGAGCCGGAGGTCACGTCGGCGGCGGCCGAGTGTCCCGTACCCGGTGTCGACGGACGGTTCACCTCCGAGCTGGCGTGGGCGTCGGGCGTCAGCGGTTCGATCATGTGCTCGATGATCTCGACCGGGCCACCCGATGTCCGACTGGAGCTGACGGGCGACTCGGCCACGGCGAACATCACGAACCCGCTCGCACCGCAGCACGGTGCCCGGATCGAGATCCGGACGGGCGACCACGTGGAGGAGTTCACGGTGGACGGGCACGACACCACCACCTACCAGCACCAGCTCGCCGCGTTCGTCGACGCGGTGTCCACCCGGGTGCCCCCGCTCACGAGCGGCGTCGACTCCGTCGCCACGATGGCCCTCATCGACGCGTGCTACACCGCCGCCGGACTCGCGCCGCGACCGTCACTCGCGTCCTGACCGTGCCGTCACCGCTCGCGTCGACCCTGGTGTTCGTCACCTCCGGTGCCGTCCTGGTGCTCGAGATCCTCGCCGGGCGTCTGCTCGCCCCCTATGTGGGCGTCACCCTCGAGACGTTCACCGCGATCATCGGGGTGGTGCTGGCCGCCATCGCCGTGGGCACCTGGCTCGGGGGCGTGATCGCCGATCGCGTCCCACCCGCTCGGGTGTTGCCCCCCGTGCTGGTGCTCGGCGGAGCCAGCGCCATCGCCGCCGTGCCCCTCATCCGGGCTCTCGGTCCGGCCGCCACCTCGGCCCCCGGAACCGCTGTCGTGTTGGCCACCATCGCGTTCTTCGTCCCAGCCGCCATCTTGAGCGCGGCGTCGCCGTTGGTCGTCAAGATCCAACTCGACGACCTCGACCGGACCGGACACGTGGTCGGCCGGCTCTCGGCCATCGGCACCGCCGGCGCCCTCGTCGGCGTCTTCGTCACCGGGTTCGTGCTCGTGGCGGCGTTCCCCACCACACCGGTCGTGATCGCGGTCGGCGGCGCGCTCGTCGTCGGTGGCGTGTCACTCGCCTGGTATCTCCGCGAGCGCGGCACGGCGGCACGGATACCCGCCACGAACGGTCCGGGCACGCGGGGTCTGATGCTCGGTGGTGTGCTGCTGGCGGTCGGCTCGACGGGTGCGGCCACGTTCTGGTCGGGACCGTGCGAGGTCGAGACCGCCTACTTCTGCGCCCGGGTCGAGGTGGATCCCGAGCGGCCGAGCGGCCGCGTCCTGTGGCTCGACACGCTGCGGCACTCCTACGTCGACCTCGACGATCCGACGCATCTCGAGTTCGGGTACGTGGCCACGTTCGGCGATCTGGTCGACGAGGTGGCCGGACGCGATGGCGATCCCGG
This sequence comes from Ilumatobacter sp., assembly GCA_007693335.1. GTDB lineage: Bacteria > Actinomycetota > Acidimicrobiia > Acidimicrobiales > Ilumatobacteraceae > SKSP01. The sequence goes on from REDU01000081.1 coordinate 19,389, forward strand.
TCCCGATGTGGTCCACATCGGCGGGGGCGGCTTCACGATGCCGACCTACGTCGACACGGTGTACCCGGGATCGAGCAACGTGGTGCTCGAACTCGATCCCGAGCTGGTCGAGCTGGCCCGACGCGACCTCGGTCTCGACCCGTCCGACCGGATGATGATCCGCACGGGCGACGCCCGCACCGGACTGCTCGACGTGGACGACGCCTCGGCCGACGTGGTCCTCGGCGACGCGTTCGGTGGGCTGGCGGTGCCGTGGCACCTCACGACACGCGAGTTCACCGAGGAGATCGCCCGCACGCTCCGACCGGACGGCGTGTACGCGATCAACGTCATCGACCAGCCGCCGCTCGACTTCCTCCGCGCCGAGGTCGCGACCGTCCGCGAGGTGTTCGCGCACGTGGCGCTGGTGGCCCCACCCGAACGGCTGCGAACGGGCGCCGACGGCGCCGGCGGCAACGTGGTGGTGCTCGCGAGCGATGCGCCGCTCCCGGTCGACGGGTTGCGGGAGCGGCTCGACGCCCGCGGTGCGACCGACACGCTCGTGTCGGACCCAGCGGCGATCGACGCCTTCACGGGCGATGCACCGGTCCTGACCGATGAATTCGCCCCGGTCGATCAGCTGCTGACGACCGGGAGATGATCACCCGTCAGACCGGCGAACCTGAGCTGCGGGCGGCGGTCGAGCGCGCTGCCGTCAGCCGAGCTGCACGGCGGCGTGCGCCTCACCGGCGCGGGGGTGACGGGCCACCACCTGCACCCTGCTGCCCGCGACCGCACGGATCGTCCAGATGGCGAGCACTCGATCGGGTGTGCCGTCATTGCGTCCGGCGAACCGCACCGCGGCGCGACCCTCGAGCTGTCCGAGTTGCTGACGCGCCGGACCCCCGATCACCTCGAGCGGGTGATCGGTCGCCGCCGCCGCGACCTCGACGGTGAGCGGTCGCACCAGCTGCTGCGCGATCGCTCGCGCGCTGAGCGCCGTCGGCAACCATCCCGTGTTCGAGACACCCACCTCGACGCGCCAGGTGTCGTCGCCCAACGGCAGGGCGCGGGTGTGGCGGATCTCGAGACGTGGAGAGCACAGGGCCTGGTGCACGGCGAATCGGGAGTGGGCCGCCACCTCGTCGCGCAGCAGGTGCGTCGGCGGGTTGATCCACACCGACAGGTCGTCCCAGCCACCGAGCTCGACCCGACCGAGCTGCGGATGGTCGAACGGGCGCCAGTCGACGTGTCCCTGCGGGTGGTGTCGGTCGCACCATCGGAGCACGGCCAGCGCCTGGTCGTCGGTGGGGCCGATGTACCAACTGTGGGTGGATGACTTGGTGCCGGTGGCGGCGTGCACCACGTCCCAGAACTCCGTGGTCCACCCGAACACGCCGAGATGCTCGTACATCCAGTCGTCAGCCGCGCCGCTCATGATGTCCGACGTGTCCCACGTGAAGTCCTCGTACACCGAGTGGACGGGGCACCCCGTCAACCGGGTCCCGATCTCACCGAGTTGCTTCCAGACCCAGACGTCGCCGGCGGGGAGCTTCGTGTCGGGCTGGGTCGACGAGGGCCGCAGCAGCACACCTCCCGAGGTGTGGAACGCGTTGTAGCCGCAGATGTTCGGACGCGCCACGATGGCGCGAACGAGGGCGAGGATCTCCGGTTCGCTGAGGGGGTGGTCGCCGCTGCCGGTCACGCCGGTTCCCCATCCGGCGGGGAAGTTCCGGTTCATGTCGAGGCCCTCGGGGGCGACGGGCGTGGGGATCGTGAACCCGTCGTGATCGACGATCGTGCCCTCGTGCAGGAGTCGATAGCGGGGAGTTCCGGCCGACGCACCTTCGGGGGGCACCGGCACGAGCAGTCGGATGTCGTCCGGATGGGTCGTCCATGCGCCGTCGGGGTCGGCGATGCGCATCTGGAGGATGCGTCCGTCGCCGTCGATGTCCTCGGCGAGCAGTCCCGGCCAGCGGTGACCGTCCGTCCACGGCCACGGCCGGGTGCTCGACCGGCGATACCGCGGACGGTCGGCCAGCACCCACTCGGCGCCGTCGGGGTTCACGCGGGGCACCACGTAGAACGTGCGGGTCCTGAGCGCTTCGACCTCACGGGGATCGCCGTTGCGGTATCCGTCCACCAGGTGTTGGATCAGATGACACGCCGCGACGGTGGCAGTCAGCTCCACGGCATGGATGCTCGCGTCCACCCAGTGGGCAGGTTTGGTGTGGTGTTCCCCGGTCGAACGGTCGGTCACGGTCACGAGCAACAGGTCCCGCCCCTCGTAGGAGTGGCCGTAGGACTCGACGGTCATCAGATCGGGATGCCGGTCGGCGAGTTCGTGCAGCCAATCAGCCAATTCCGCGTCGCGGAGGTACCGGTCGAAGTCGTACACCATCGGCGGATCCTACGATGGGCCCATGACCGGCACTCTCGTCATTCTCCGCCACGGACAATCCACGTGGAACCTCGAGAACCTCTTCACCGGCTGGCACGACGTCCCGCTGACGCCCCAGGGCGAGAACGAGGCGGTGGCCGCCGGCGCGACGATGGCCGAGGCCGGTCTGCGCTTCGACGTCTCCCACACGTCGCTGCAGACCCGGGCGGTGATGACGCACCACCTCGCCCTCCTGGAGATGGGCCAGGTGTGGCTACCGGTCGAACGACACTGGCGCCTGAACGAGCGCCACTACGGGGCACTCCAGGGGCTCGACAAGAAGGCCACCACCGAGCGGCACGGCGCCGAGCAGACGTACAGCTGGCGGCGCAGCTACGACGTCCCACCGCCCCCGGTCGACCCGGACAGCCCCGAGCACCCCGCCAACGACGAGCGCTATCGCCACCTCCCCCCCGACGTGCTGCCCGCGAGCGAGTGCCTCCGCGACGTGGTCACCCGGGTGCTGCCCTACTGGTACGACACGATCGCCCCGCAGTTGCTGGCCGGGCTCGACGTGCTCGTGACGGCCCACGGCAACTCGCTGCGTGCCTTGCTCAAGCACCTCGAAGGGGTGGCCGACGACGAGATCCCCGAGGTCAACATCCCCACCGGTGCCCCGCGGCAGTACTGCTTCGACCAGTCACTCGCCGTGACGAGCGCCGAGTATCTCGGCGACGCCGACGCCGTCGCCGCAGCTGCCGCCGCCGTGGCCAGCCAAGCCGGCACCTGACCCGCCGGCCGACCCGCCCCCTCTCGACCAGCCCAGCTCCGTCGCACCGCCTCTCGAATCGTCTCACCGCCCGGGCGTGCCGCTCCCACCCCCTTCTCGAATCGTCTCACCGGCCCCACCCACGCGATCCCGCCCCATCTCGAATCGTCTCACAGCATTCGAACCGCAAGCAGCGACGCGAGCCCGTCCTCGCCGGGTTTCGCGGCACCAGCAACCTCTGTGTCGATCTCGACCGGGTTTCGCGGCACCAGCACCCTCTGTGTCGATCTCGGCCGGGTGGTGTCGCCGCGCGTGGCCTCACGCCACGGACCGCCCCCTCCTGCGTGAGACGATTCGAGAAGGCGGAGATCGCGGCGAGCTCGAGCGGCGAGACGATTCGAGAAGGGGCGACGGGAAGGGGCCGGATGGCGGCCCGCGGCGCTCGAGCGGAGACGGGACGGACGAGCACCGGCGGCAGCCGCTGTGAGACCCCTTCGTCACGATCACTCCATGGGGAACAACCCTCGCCGAGATCTTCGAATCGGGATCGGGCGCTCACGGGCGCGCCGCACACGAACGGGGAGGATCCGGGCCTACGAGCCTGATCGCATCACTGGACACTGGTGGTGCCCGGTCTGTGGGACCGCGACACACCGGACCGCACGGCCCGGGCGACCACGGGTGTACTGCACGAACTCGTGTCGACAGAAGGCATACCGCGCTCGCCGCGAGCTACGCCGACACCACCGACCGGAGCCCGGTTCGAAGCTCACACGCGCCAGCAGTCGTGATCTCTCCCACGGACTCCGACCGGCACCCGACGTCGTCGCCGGACTCGCCGATGCTGCAGGACGCGAGCTCACCATGTGCGGCACGTTCGCCCGACGAGCACGTCGACCGCTCTGGACGCACACCGATTTCGTGACGGGCCTCGAGTGGTCGTGTCGGACCTGCACCGACCTCGGGCCGTGACCCGGTACGTCAGTCCGGCGCGAACGGTCAACGAGGGTGGCCGGAGAGAGTATGGTTCGCCGCCATGGCGAGCAAGCAGACCAAGTTGGAGCACCTCGCGAGCGTGCCGTTGTTCGACGGTTGCTCGAAGAAGGAGCTGGAGAAGATCGCGAAGGCCGGCGACGAGATCGTCATGACACCCGGAACAGTGATCGTCGATCAAGGACAGACCGGCCGTGAAGCGTTCGTCGTCCTCGACGGCGAGGTCACGGTGAAGCGGAACAACCGGAAGATCGCCACGCTCGGACCAGGTGCCGTCGTCGGCGAGCTCTCGCTCCTCGATCACGGTCCACGCACCGCCACGGCCGTCTGTGACACGGAGTGTGAGCTGCTGGTGATCGATCAGCGCCACTTCCGGGCCGTGCTGGAGCAGGTACCGGCGATCTCGACCAAGCTCCTCGCATCGCTGGCCGGACGCATCCGCGACATGGACCGCCAGTACTACGGCTGAACCTGCGCCCCACGACACACCGCCACGGACGCGGCGGACATGAGCCGCGAGCCGACCGGCGAGTAGCGTTGCACTCGTCATGAGCACGCACGTCGACACCGCCACGGACGACACCACCGACGCTTCGTCGCGCCGCGTCCGTCCCCACCAACTCGTCATCGGACTCGGCATCGCCATCGCCCTGTTCATCGTCGCGTCGGGGATCTTCACGACGATCACCGGCTGGACCAGCGATGCCGAGGTCCAGCGACCGGTCTTCGGGAACATCCCCGGCCCGCTCAAGATCGCGTTCTACACGATCACGCCGGTCATGGTGGCGTGGGGTGCGTTCGTGTTCGCCGACCGGATGAAGAACTGGCAGCGCGGCACCCCCGACAACCGCCGCACCACGAAGAAGAACGCCAAGCGGCGACTCGCCGATTTCCGGGCCGGCGTCTACATGAAGACCCTGCTGCGGGATCCGGCCGCCGGGATCATGCACTCGATGATCTACTTCGGGTTCCTCGGCCTCCTCGCCGTGACCACCACCCTCGAGATCAACCACGTGATGCCCGAGCAGCTCAAGTTCCTCGAGGGTCGCACGTACCAGGCGTACTCGTTCTTCGGTGACTTCGCCGGACTCATCTTCATGATCGGTGTGGTGTGGGCCATCGTTCGTCGCTACGTGCAGCGGCCCTACCGGATCCGCATCAAGAGCAAGCCCGAGCACGCCGTCATCCTCGGAACGTTCTTCGTGCTCGGCGCCACCGGGTTCGGCGCCGAGATGTACCGCATCGCCGAGCGCACGGCTGCCGGTGTCGACATGAGCTTCGAGCGGTGGAGCTTCATCGGTTACCCGCTCAGCACCCTCGTGGACGGTGCGTCGGCGTCGACCCTGTCGACCACGCACCAGTGGTGGTGGATCGCCCACGTCGTCTCGTTCATCGTGTTCCTCGCGATCCTGCCGATCACGATGCTGCGCCACGTGTTCACGTCGCCGCTGAACATGTACCTGCGGGACCGTGACCGACCCAAGGGCGCCATGAAGGCGATGCCCAACCTGATGGAGACCGAGCTGGAGAGCTTCGGTGCCTCGGTGGTGGAGGACTTCACCTGGAAGCAGCTCCTCGACACCGACGCCTGCACGATGTGCGGTCGGTGCACGAGCGTGTGCCCCGCCCATGCCACCGGCAAATCGCTCGACCCACGCGAGATCGTGCTGAAGACCGGCGAGGTGATGGCGGCCACGGGCGATCCGAAGGTCAGCCCACCGCTCGGCACCGACGCCGAGATCACCATCGGCGCCAACTCGATGTTCGAGCGGATCACGCCCGAGGAGATCTGGGCCTGCACCAGCTGCAAGGCATGCGATGAGATCTGCCCCGTCAACATCGAGATCCTCGACAAGATCCTCGACATGCGGCGCTACCTGTCGCTGATGGAATCGAACTTCCCCGCCGAACTCGGCAACGCGTACCGAGCCATGGAGAACCAGGGCAACCCGTGGGCCATGAACCAGGGCGACCGTGCGGACTGGGCCAAGGACATCGCTGACGTGAAGGTGGTCGACCCGGGCGAGCCGCTCGAGGCCGAGTACCTCTACTGGGTCGGCTGCGCCGGCAGCTTCGACGACAAGAACACCAAGGTCACCCAGGCGATGGCCAAGCTGCTGTCACGCGCTGGCATCGAGGTCGCCATCCTCGGTCCGAGCGAGATGTGCACCGGCGACTCGGCCCGGCGCTCCGGCAACGAGTACCTGTTCCAGATGCTGGCGATGCCGAACATCGAGATGCTCAACGGCATGGGCGTGAAGAAGATCATCACCCAGTGCCCGCACTGCTTCAACACGCTGCTGAACGAGTACCCGCAGCTGGGTGGCCACTACGAGGTGATCCACCACACGACGTTGCTCGAACAGCTCATCGACAGCGGCCAGCTCGACGTGAGCCAGGCCACGCTCGAGGAGCGCATCACCTATCACGACTCGTGCTACCTCGGTCGCCACAACGACGTCTACCTCGCCCCCCGCAAGGTGGTCGGATCGATCAAGGGGATCGAGGTGGTCGAGATGCCGCGCAACGGCACCACGGGCATGTGCTGCGGCGCCG